>CAYOYG010000138.1:1375-2707 GCA_964408135.1 uncultured Eubacteriales bacterium
GTTATCAAAGCCAATATTCCGACACGAATTGCTTTTGCGGTATCCTCTGGAATCGATTCGCGCACGATAATCGATGAAATTGGTGCTGAAGAATTACTTGGTAATGGCGATTTAATGTATAAACATCCAAGTTTACGCATCATTGAACGTATTCAAGGTGCGTTTGTTAGCGATTCGGATATCGAAAGTGTCGTAGAATTTGTTCGAAAACAAGCAAAACCAAACTATGAAGAAAAATTTAGTAATCTTGATCTAGTCAATGAACAAATGAATTTAGCCGATTCATTGGGTATAGGAACCCCTGATAGCGAAGATGAACGATATCAGGATGTGATTGATTTTCTCAAAACTGTTTCAATTGTTTCGACATCGGCTTTGCAAAGAAAATTTGGTTTTGGGTTCCAACGGGCCGCCCGGATTATCGATCGGTTAGAAAACGATAAATATATCAGCCCAGCCAATGGTAGCAAGCCACGCGATGTGTATCACGCTAATATTGAGGGGTAAAACCGATGAATGTCACAAAAATGAAATTAGCTAAAAATGCTTATATCCATATGATGAAAGATGCGAAATTCAACACGGTAAGTGTTGTTTTCGTTTTGAAAACACCTTTTAATAAGAACAACTATAATTGTCATGGGTTAATCGCTGATTTGCTCACTCATGCCTCAAAAGAATACGCAAATCGAGAAGAATATGCTAAGAAAGCGGCTGGGTTATACGACACCATTATATCCGGGCGTAGTTCTTTTTCTGGTCATCAACATAATATTGTTTTCACTCTTCAATTTATTTCACCACAAAGAATAAAAGAGGATAATTATTTACAGGATGTAATTCATTTTTTTCTTTCTTCCATTTATCAACCAAACTGTGATTCAACTGGTTTTGAGTCACAATATTTTGAGGAGCAAAAAGCACTATATCTAAATCAACTACTCGCAATTGATAATGACAAGGAAAGTTTTGCAGCCAATCATCTACGCGACTATATAACTGCTGATTCCATCTTGGCATATCGTAGTGCAGGTGAAGTGAAAAATATCCAGGTGTTATCGAGAGAAGAAGTTTACCAAACGTACCAACAATTGATCACAAATCAAGTTGATATTTATGTCGGGGGTAACTTTATTAAAAAGGATATTTATTCCTTGTTCAAAAAGTCGCTATCGACTTTAAAGTTTAACAAAACAAGTATCTCTCCTTCTGATCTTTTTGTTCAAGACATCCCAACAAATGGTCTTTATCATAGTCATTTTGCTCAATCACAATTACGAATACGTTACAGTTTACCAATTTTGGCGAAGGATGATGAATATTATGCGGCCA
>CAYOYG010000139.1:0-2190 GCA_964408135.1 uncultured Eubacteriales bacterium
AAACAAGAGGCAAATATAAGCTAAATCAGACATTAGATTATGACTCATTATCTTATAGCAGTAGTCTTGACTACCCTATAGAAATTGATGGTGAAATTTTCTACCCCGGTGGAGATAAGGAATTGTACGATAAACGAAAAGCTGGAGATTACAAACGTGCTGATTGGGCATGGAGATGGAGTAAAGACTTATTTGATTTTGGTCTTAAAAATGGATTTATAGTTATTAAAAAGCGAAAAGACGGTTCGGGGGGGCGTATCTATACAAAAACATATCTTAATGCAAAAATTGTTAGAGTAGGTGCAAACGAGTTTTTAATAGAAAATGAGCAACGAACGAAAGCAATAAGTTCTTTAGAATTAACAAAGAATGATTACTCAAATGATAATGCAAAAAAGGATTTGGCTCGATTTGGGCTAAAGGATGAATTTGATTATCCTAAACCAGTTGAGTTAATAAGAAAACTAATTAAAACTCATATGAACAAAGACGCGATAGTTTTAGATTTCTTTGCAGGATCTGGGACAACTGCTGAAGCCACCTTATATGCAAATATTGAGGATGGTGGAAATCGGCGTTTCATCTTATGTACAAATAATGAGAATGATATTTTGGAAAAGGTAACATATCCACGTCTAAGCGATATGATTAATGGATACAAGACAAAAGGAAAACAAGAAATCATCCTTTTCGAAGAAACATTGATTATGACAAAATTGAAAAATATAGATAAAATATTGAAAAAAATGCAATTGATTGAACAAGATAATATTATCAAATTTTCTACTATATCAAAAAAACTGGAAGACAATGTAATTAAGCTTATTGGTGAAAACGCTACTAATACTGATGTCGAAGGTATGCCTGCAAATTTGAAGTTTTATAAAACAGATTTTATTCCGAGGTATGTTGATGAAGATGAATCTCTAACAGATGGTTTGCTTGACCATATCAAAGAAATGGCAGAGTTAGAATTCGGATTAGATTTAGCAACATCGCCAAGAATCAAGATGGTGCTGGAAGAAGAGGAATTGGATGAATTCTTTGAAGATGAGACAAATATAGATTTGACCTTATTGGTTCCTACTTTCGTCTTGCTTAAAGGACCTCAAGAGTATGCTGCTGAACAACGTAATATTAAACTTATTCGTGTGCCAGACTATTACTTTTCAGCAGAGTTGAAGGAGGCAGGAGAGTTATGATTAGATTTCCAAATGGTGGGGAACTCTTTGATTTTCAAAAAGAGGCAAGTTCATGGTTGATTGATAACACACTTAACATTCCTAAAAACGATAGTAATACTATAATTATGAAAGCACCTACGGGTAGTGGAAAGACAATCATTCTTTTGGATTACATTGACCAATACTTTGACTACACTTATGATAAAACATCTTTTGTATGGCTATCTATTGGAGCCGGAGAATTAGAAGAACAATCAAAAGAAAAGATGGATATGTTGCTTCCTGATCGTAATTCGAAAACATTGTCTGATGCATTGCAGTCAGGTTTTGAAGGTAGCGATGTAACATTTATTAACTGGGAAGCTGTTAATCGTTCTGGTAATCGTGCAACTCGTCTTGGTGAGATTAAAAATATTATCGATCGTATTGCGGATGCACATAAAAATGGTGTTAACTTTATCCTAATTGTTGATGAAGAACATCGCGGCAATACAGGGATATCTGCTGAATTCATTATTAATTTTGCAGCAGACTATGTGATTCGTGTATCGGCCACACCTATTCAGAATGATAATGCATTGAAATATGAGATTCCTGAAGCTGATGTTATTGCGAGTGGTTTGATAACAAGTGCGATGTACGTCAACGATGGAGTAAGCGATGATGCTGAAACTGATATGAGAACAGAATACGCATATTTGATTAATCTAGCTATTAAAAAGCGCTATGAGATTCAGAAGGAATATGACAAATTAAACAAAAATATAAGACCTCTTGTGATTGTTCAGTTCCCAGATTCATCAAATGATCGCATAGAGGATGTTGAGAAATTACTTGCAGAACATGATTTCACCTACGAGAATGGTTTTGTAGCAAAGTGGCTTTCTGAACAAAAAATAAATATTGAAAACATTGAAGCAAATGATTCTACTCCGCTTTTTTTGTTATGGAAACAAGCGTTGTCAACGGGATGGGATTGTCCTCGCGCAAAAATTTTAGTTAAACT
>CAYOYG010000139.1:2200-2706 GCA_964408135.1 uncultured Eubacteriales bacterium
AAACTTCGTGATAATATGAGTGATTCATTTGAAGTTCAAACTATTGGTCGTATTCGTCGTATGCCAGAAGCGAAACATTACGATAATGAGTTGCTTGATAACTGCTTCATGTACACTTTCGATGAAGAGTGGAAAGAAAAAGCGCTTAAAGATCCGACTGCCTTTGAGATTCGTCGTGTTTTTATTAAAGATGACGGTAAGGCGTTGATTCTCACTCGCGAGGTTCGTGATTCATCTTTTAGCAACTTCGGTGAACGTGAAGTTCGCGAAATTTTGTCTAAATATTTTGCAGATAAGTATCATTTAAAAACCGGCTCACGATTAACTTTAGAGGATAAAGAAGAAAACAAGAAAAGGATGTCCGCTGATTCATGGGTATTTGGTACAAAAATTAGTAGGATTTATTTACATGGTAAGTTTGTTAAGGTGTCTGATTTATTAGCGGCTGACCCAACTCAACACGGCGTAACTACTCGAGAAGTCAATACCCACGACAATGGACGTGA
>CAYOYG010000140.1:0-2701 GCA_964408135.1 uncultured Eubacteriales bacterium
AACAGGGTATAAAGCCCCAACGAGTCAGGTTGGAAAAGAATCATCCTTTGGTTATGGATTATTGGGATTTTGTATTCCGGTAGTCGGATTAATATTATATTTAGTATGGAAAGATGATAAGCCGGGATATTCAAAATCCGCCGGTGTTGGAGCGTTGTTATCGGTTAGTTTTTTAGTAATAATATACGTTATTTACTTTATTATTTTAGGTGCCCTATTCTTTCCTGCGTAAGAATAATCACCATGTATTGTATTCACTGCGGTCGTAAGATAAACCATCATTGTGTTTGTATAACTAGCCATCATTTTCGACGTCTAGAAATTGGATTGTTGGTCCTTTTAGTGATGTTTCTACCCTTACATGCAGCAATGTATACCATACTTCATCATGGCTTTGCTATTTACGATATGTCGAAGATTTTCATCGCCAATGTAAGCCTTAGTGTGATTCTGTTGTTACTGACAATAGCCTCGAGGCTTTTTAAAAAGCCATATCTGGCTATTTTTATGGGATGCCATCAAAAAAAAGAACGATCATTTCAAATATATAATTATTCTATGATGATCTGCGTTCGTTGTTTTGGCATTATAATAGGTTGTTTTATTTTTCTGTTATTTTCCAAAGAACCAGCGTCACTATGGGTGTATTTTGTGTTAGCAATTCCGTCTGTTATTGATGGTTTTCTACAATACAAAAAAATATGGATTAGTAGTTCATTGCGTCGTTTTGTAACAGGAGTGCTACTAGCACCATCCATTATTACGTTACTGGCGCTTTACAATCATCTTATTCTCCTTATTGCCCGTAATTTTTTACCATTTTGACTTAGAAAAGGAAAAAGTGTTCATCTTGAATATCAACATTTTATAGAATATAATTAAAATAAGATACTATTTGCTTATTTTAGTTGTTTCGATTTCTAAAACAAGCAGCGTATTACGTTTAAAAAGGGGGATTAAATAATATGCAACTAGAAATCATTCGCGGTATCGATGCTAAAGTTGAGAAGAAACTGAACAAAGCCGGTGTGACAAGTGTCGAAAAATTACTAGAAGTATGTGCTTTAAAAAAAGGTAGATCTGCCCTCGCTAAGCAAACAGAAATTCCAGAAGAAACCATCCTTGTTTGGGCGAATCGTGCCGATTTAGCACGGATCAAAGGCATTGCTGGTAAGTATGCCGAATTATTAGAAGATTCTGGCGTTGACACAGTTCCTGAATTAAGCGGACGGAATGCAGAAAATTTAGTTCTCAAACTCAAAGAAGTAAATGACGCTAAAAAGATTGTCAAACAACTTCCTGGACTATCTCAAGTTCAAGAATGGATTAAACAAGCAAAAGAATTACCACGAGTTTTACAATACTAATCCAATCGAAAAGAATGGAATTCGTTTCATTCTTTTTTTATGTTCTTCTATTGAAAATTCGTGTATATTATGCCTAGAATCTATTGAAGAGAGGGGTAATTATTGAATGCACTACAAATCGTATAAAAACATTTTATCCCCTCAAAATAATATGAATATTTTTCGCGGTTGTAATCATGGATGCATCTACTGTGATAGTCGTAGTAAGTGTTATCACATTGATCATGATTTTGAAGATATTGAAGTTAAAACCAATGCGCCTGAAATGTTGGAGAATGCCTTAAAAAACAAACACACAAGAGCGATGATTCAAACTGGTTCCATGACGGATCCTTATCTTCCGCTTGAAGAACAATTAGGCTATACAAGAAAGTGTCTAGAAATTATTGCAAAATATCGCTTTGGTCTAAGTATATTAACAAAATCCACGCGAATCTTGCGTGATTTAGATTTACTCACTACCATCGATCAGCATAGTAAATGTGTCGTAGCAACTACCTTAACCACCTATGATGAAAATTTGTGTCGTATCCTAGAACCAAATGTTTCCACTACAAAAGAACGGTTTGAAATGCTAAAGACGATGCACGATCATGGAATTCAAACTATTGTATGGCTCTCTCCCATCCTACCTTTTATCAATGATAGCGAAGAAAACATTCGTGGATTAACTGCGCTATTGTAAAGAAGCTAATGTCTATGGTGTGATCTTTTTTGGGATTGGTCTTACATTACGGGAAGGCAATCGCGAATACTATTATCAAAAACTTGATGAACATTTTCCGGGGCTTCGTCAAAAGTATGAACAGTATTATGGAGAACGATATATTATTCATAGTCCTCATAATGAACGATTATCAAAAATTGTCTATGAAGAATGTAAAAGATACAATATCGTCTGTGATGTTGATACGCTTTTTGCCTATCTCCATCGCTACGAAAGTAAAACGAAACAAGAACAACTTCATTTGTTTTAAGTGTATTTCTTTTATTCAAGGATGGATTTTGTTATGATGATACTAGGCTAGAAATGGGGTTGTTATAATGAAGAAAATCGTATTTTTCGAATTAAAATTCTGTCCTTATTGTCGCCAAGCTCATCATTATATTGAAGAATTACAAGCTGAAAACGCAAACTATAAAAACATCGAAATTGAAGTAGTGAATGAACGGGTTGAAAAAGCTCGAGCTAATTCCTATGATTATTACTATGTTCCTTCCTTCTATATCGATGAAGTTAAGATTCATGAAGGCGTCGTAGCGAATAAATCGGTCATGGAAGAAATATTAAAAAAAGCACTGGATTAGTGCTTTTTTCTTCGTTTACTAACTTT
>CAYOYG010000141.1:0-2696 GCA_964408135.1 uncultured Eubacteriales bacterium
AAGCAACAAAAGATGCGGGCGAAATCGCTGGGATGGAAGTAGTTCGAATTATCAATGAACCTACAGCAGCTGCTCTAGCTTACGGCATTCAAAATAAAAAAGAAGGCCGGATTCTTGTCTTTGACTTAGGTGGAGGTACATTCGATGTTTCGATTCTGGAAATCGCAGATGGAACGTTCGAAGTAATTGCCACTTCAGGTGATAATCGTCTTGGTGGCGATGACTGGGATGAAATTGTTATGAAATGGATTGCTAGCGAAGTACGCTCTCAATTTAATGTCGATCTAACAAAAGATAAGATGGCGATGCAACGGTTACGTGACGCTGCAGAAAAAGCGAAAATTGAATTATCCGCCAGTTTACAAACAACTATTATGCTGCCATTTTTATCAATGAGTGCATCCGGTCCTATCAACTATGAAGGAACACTTACACGGGCAAAATTCCAAGATATGACAAAAGAATTGTTGAATCGTTGCGAATCGCCAGTAAAGAAAGCATTAAATGATGCCAAGATGACATCAAAGGATATTGATGAAGTACTATTAGTCGGTGGCTCTACTCGGATGCCAGCTGTTCTTGAACTAGTCCGTCGATTACTCAATAAAGAAGGGAATAAGTCTGTAAACCCAGATGAAGCTGTTGCCATTGGAGCAGCCATTCAAGGCGGTGTTCTTGCTGGTGATGTAAAGGATGTTCTTCTACTTGATGTTACTCCACTCTCCCTTGGTATTGAAACCCTTGGCGGTGTCATGACCGTATTAATCCAAAGAAATACAACGATTCCTACTACTAAATCACAAGTCTTTTCGACGGCTGAAGATAATCAACCTGCTGTTGATATTGGCGTCTACCAAGGCGAACGTTCTATGGCACATGATAACAAATTATTAGGCCACTTTAAACTAGAAGGAATTAAACCAGCTCGCCGTGGAACTCCACGTATTGAAGTCACCTTCAATATTGATGCGAATGGTATCGTTAGTGTTAAAGCGAAAGACATGGATACGAATAAGGAACAATCGATTACGATTTCTGGATCAAGCGGTTTAAGTAAAGAAGATATTGAAAAAATGGTTAAAGAAGCCGAATCTAATCGTGAAGCCGATGATAAGCGTCGTGCCTCGGTTGAATTAAAAAACCGAGCCGAACAATTATTACTCACTATCGAAAACTCCATTGCGGATGCTGGTGATAAAATGCCAGAACAACAAAAAAATGAAGCAACTAAATTACGTGACGAATTAAAAGCTGCTATCGATAGTAATGATGAACAAAAATTAAAATTGAAAGTTGACGAAATTGAAGCCGCATTTGCTGCTGCTCAACAATACATGAATCAACAAAAATCATCCAATCAAACAAAGACGAACGATGGCAAAGATGATGATGTCGTCGATGCTGACTTTAAAGAAAAGCAATAATGAGATAGTGGGAGATTTATTCTCCCCTCTCATTTTCTAGAAAGGTGGAGAATTATGGCACAAAAGCGTGACTTTTATGAAGTGCTTGGTGTTGATAAAAATACCTCACAAGACGACATCAAAAAAGCCTATCGCACTCTAGCTAAAAAATATCATCCAGATATTAATAAAGAACCTGGAGCAGAGGCGAAATTCAAAGAAGTTCAAGAGGCCTATGATGTTCTTTCGGATGAAAAAAAGAAACAACTTTATGATCAATTTGGTCATGCTGGAGTAGACCCTCAAGCGGCAGGAAATCCAGAGGGATTTGGTGGCTTTGGTGGCGGTGGAGATTTCAACATTAATTTAGGCGATATTTTCAATTCCTTTTTTGGTGGTGGTCCGCGCGAAAGCAATGCTCGTCGCAATGGCCCGACAAAAGGCGAAGATAAATTCTATCAAATGAAAATTTCTTTTATGGATTCAGTTAATGGGAAAAGTACTGAAATAAGCATCAACCAAGATGTCGATTGCTCGGTATGTCATGGTAGCGGGGCAAAGACGCCAAATGACATTGAAACTTGCAGTCGTTGTCGTGGAACTGGAACTATAACAAGTCAAACAAGAACACCTTTTGGTGTTTTCCAAAATCAATCGGTTTGCCCAGAATGCGGTGGACAAGGAAAGAAGATTAAAGCAAAGTGCAGTCATTGTGAAGGAAAAGGGTTCGAACGAGTAAAAACAACAATTGATTTAAAAATACCAGCTGGAATTAACTCACAACAACAATTACGTGTTCCCGGAAAAGGGGGACGAGGTGCTAATGGTGGTCCAAATGGCGATTTATATGTTGAAATTATTGTTGCTGATGATCCAATTTTCAAGCGTAGTGGCTTAGATATTTATGTTGAAATTGATATTTCTTTTCCAGATGCAGTTTTGGGTTGCACTTTAGATATTCCTACTGTTTATGGCGATGTTGAGTTTAAAGTCCCTGAAGGAACAAGTGATGGACAAAAGTTCCGGATTAAAGGGAAAGGAATTAAAGAACTTCGTGGTACTTCGATGGGAGATCAATACATTGTGGTAAATGTCAAAACACCAACAAAATTATCAAAAGAAGAAAAAGAATTATACGAAAAACTTAGAAATATTGAAAAAAACAACGGAAACTCTCTTTTTTCAAAATTTCGCAAAGCGTTTAAAAAATAACTATTATGAGTGTTACTTGTTAACACTTTTAATAACAATTAAATAAATAGCACTCAACAATAAAGAGTGCCAGAAAGGAGT
>CAYOYG010000142.1:0-2651 GCA_964408135.1 uncultured Eubacteriales bacterium
TTTTTGTTGGATTTTTTTCAATTTCTTCGTCATACATTTGGCGGATGGTAATGATCATCAATGTCGTAAATTTATCCAACCTAAATAGGTTATAATCATAGCGTGAGTTAAGTTCAATAATGCCCAAAGTATCGTCTTTTAATAGGCTACAACCTACGATTTCTAGATAAGCAGAGAATAAATCGAAATGGCGTTCAATAAAGCGATAATCGGGGTTGAATTTACCAATGCGGTCATGGAGTTCATAAATGTCACGAAGAACATAGGATTTATTTAATAAATAATTGACTAATTTAGTGAATCGTTCTTTTTCACTAGCGGTCAGTTGTTCATATTTATCGTTCATTGCGTTCACCTCTTTTACGTTTGAATTGCATGTTTGGTAGCGAATAATTTTGGTTGACGACTTGTCCTTCTAGTAGGTTTAAGCGATAGAAAGTAGATGAATCGAAACCCTTTATTACCGAGTACATCACCATGATGAAGTCATCGGTATTTTGGATTATTAAGTCACGCGAGTAAATTTCGTCGATATCTTCCAACTGTGTACGCATAAATTTGACGATATTGTTATGCGAGAAGCGTTCGCGATCATTATTGCGCATGTTTTCAACGAGTTGATCAAAAGCATGTTCATCGTGAAAAGCAATTGGTAGAGGCTCGCTCGAATATTCCTTGTAGGTATTTGCACGATTAAATAAAGATTCATCATTGAGAAAACTGCTGCCCTTCAACGAGAATAACGACTGACAATATGTAGTTATTGTGTCATTGTTTTCGCTCTTTTCCATCGCTAATTGGGCCATTATTTTGGCTAAAATTGCGGTAATTGATTTGTCTTTACGCATCAGATAACGCATTTTTTCCGTTGCGTTGGTGACATAGGTGTTATTGCGTTCGTCCACCATGGTGATTAATTCTTCCAGCTCAAATAACTTATCGACAATTTTATTGATGCGTAAAATAATGATATCTTTTGCTTCATCTTCATTATGGGCATCACCTTTTTTAATGGCAGTCTCGACCATCGAATCAATGGCTGCTGCATCGCGGAGCCAGCCATTTAAAATGCTTAGAATTGAACCTTTAAAACGATTGATAGAATCCTTTGTTTTCAATGGTAAATAGATCTGTTTGATAATGTTTTCTTGATAAGAATCAAAATGATCTTCTAACATTTGATTGATTGTTTTTAGGTTACCTAAGTTACTATATTTGCGCCTTAAATTATGAAAAAGAGTTTTGAGTGAATCTTCAAATTCTTCGATTTTAGTGGTGACAAAGGTCAGAGATGTATAGCGATATTCATTATAAAGTGTATTCGCATTGGAAAGGGCAGAATACATAGAATACATAAATGAATCGTATTCTTTGATTTCTTCACTACATAGATTGTGTAACAAATTAATCAGTTTAATCGAATATGGAGGAATAGTCACTAATTCTTTTAGACTATTTGACTGATTGTACTCGATTTCAATCCAACCAGTATCTTTAAATTTACGAATAATAAAACGGGCGAATCCCATCGCATCTTTATAGGTTTCATCAGTATAATTATCTTCCACTTGCGCATCCACATTTAGTATTAAATCATGTAATTGATTGACTAGCTTACTGGCTAAGAGATTTTTTTCAATGATGATATCTTCTTTAAAAGATTGACGGAGAGCAAAAAGTGCAGCGACATAGATATCGCGATTTTTTGAGGTTAGTACGGTAAACATGCTTGAAGGCATAATCTCGAATAATTGCATAGTTTTCCTCCCTGTTCATTATATAATTGTAGCATAGATATCGGTAAATATAAAGGATTAATCCACGAATGGTTTTATGTCATAAATGTTGAGATTTATCGCTTTAGTATGGGATATATTCTACGTTCCTTGCGGTATTCCTCTACTTGTAGAGATACATCGTTTGGTGCAAAAAACACACTATTTGCTTTTAATTCATCGGCTAATAATGGGTAATCATGGATTTGAAAACGATTTAGAATGGGGGTTGTACTAATTTTGCGAATCTCAGAAAGATACTGTTGACCGACGTTATCCATACCCAATATTCGAATGTATGGTGGTTTTTGCAAGAGTGTTTGGCGTACATGATGTTTTGATGTGTTATTTAAAATATGAATGATAGCCCGGGAAAGATAGGCACCACTGAAACGTTTCGAAGAACATTTTCGAATAAAATCTTCGATAGATGAAGATATTTTTATTTGTTTCTTAAATAGATGAATTAAGCCATCGTCCATTAAGTAAATTGCTCTAAGTTGTTCAACATTCATTGTTGATAAATGATATTTTAAAAACGGAAAATAGTCATCAAATTGATGAAGTGATGAAATTGGATAGTTATTCAGTAAAGAAACTGAATCCGAAGGATGGGCAAATAGTGTGCGAACATAGGAAGATGAGTATTCATAATCATGTTGTGGATTTGGACGGCATTGACGAGGAATAATAATTGGTTTTATCGATAAATCATAATTATTCAGAACTTTGTAAAAAGCATTAGTTAAAATATCACTACTAGTCTCCAAGTAATATTCTTCAATCAAAGCACAAGCTCGTTTCTTTTTTTCAATGTACGATAGATTGTTCTGGTCGATATTTTGTATGATATCGTCAAGTCGAGGCGGATTAAAT
>CAYOYG010000143.1:0-2646 GCA_964408135.1 uncultured Eubacteriales bacterium
GAGAGAAAATGAAAAAAATAGTAAGTAAGAAAAATTTTCTATTACTATCAGCCCTTAGTTTATCGTTGTTTACTTTGAATGGATGTAAAGGTGGTGGCGGGGATGATGATGGTGGAACAACAACCATTCCAACCATCGCTGAACTGCAAGCGCAATCGAGTGTTACCATTAAACTTTGGCACTCATTCAGCGATACAATTCTTGGCCCAATGAACATTATTATTAATGATTTTAAAACTACCTATCCAAATGTTAATGTTGAAGTGACCAAAATTACTGGTGGTTATGATGGATTAAAGACAACCATTGTTCAATCGTTAGCCTCTGGTGATATTCCAAACTTGACACTAGGCTACCCAGACCATGTCGCAGAATACTTAAATTCACGTGCTGTTGTCTCATTAAACGATTATATGAACAGCACAAATCCAGGCGTAGGTTATACACAAGCGGAACTCGATGACTTTATTCCTGGGTACCTGGCTGAAGGTAAAGTTTTTGATAATCAAAATTATTATTCACTTCCATTCAACAAATCAACCGAAGCTATGGTTTATAACAAATCCGTCTTTGATCAACTAGGATTGACCGTGCCAACAACTTGGGATGAAGTAATAACCGTTACCAATACCATCAAAGCGGCTGTCGCCAATGACACAGTTTTAAAGAAATTAACCGCTACAACTTCAGCACCATTTACTGCTACTGAAAAAGCGGCGATGTTCGGCTTAGGTTATGATAGTTCATCGAACTTATTCATTACTGGTGTCCGACAATGGGGTGGAACTTATACAACCGCCACTGGTACCAATCCTGAAGACCATTTGGCCTTTGATTCGCAAGCTACTAGAGACATGCTTACCTTCTTTAAGAATGCCGCTGCTAATAAGCAAATTGGACTACCTCAATCCTTAATGGAAGGCGCTCTTTATGGTTCCGAGGCTTTTAAGAATCAACAAATCTTTATGACCGTTGGATCTACTGCTGGAATTAATAACAACGTTCCTACCGATTCCAATGGCGATTTGAAATTCCAAATTGCAGCTGCTCCAATTCCACAAAGAAGTTTAACCAATAAAGCTGCTATCCAACAAGGAACAAATGTTTCCATGTTAAAAATTGGTAACAAATACCAAAAATTAGCCTCCTGGTTATTGATTAAACACTTGACGAGCACATCACATACCTCCGCTTTTGCTCGTGCGACTGGTTACTTACCTGTAAGAACATCGGCCTATGAATCAGCCGAATATCAAGCTTACTTAACACCAGCCTCAACAGCAAGTGCTACAGTTAAGGCCAGAGCAGCTGTTTCCAATGTCGCTTATCAACAAAGAGAATACTACTATGTTGACCCTGCCTTTGTCGGCAGTTCAAATATTCGGACTAAAGTTGGTTTGTTAATGGACTCTGTCATGTTGACACAAAAAGATGTCTCACAAGCCATTACAGATACCTATGCAATGATTGGAGCTTAGTTGAATATGCAATTATTTCGCAAAAAATTTAATCTATTGGGGTTAGCACTAGCGACTTTGCTCGTGCTAACTGGATGTAAAAAACCACCAGTAGACGAAGAACCAATTCCGATAGACACACGTTATACCGATGCTTTAGTTATGGCAACCGAAGATTCCACAGGAACTTATACTGGCCGTACTTTCTTGCAAGGTGGTGTTAGTGTTGCAACCAATCCAAGTTCCATCGATGGTGACACCACGAATTTTACTGTAGATAATCAAAGAATCACCATTCGCTATCTTGGAATTGACACGCCAGAATCAACTTCGGTTATTCAACCATGGGGAAAAGCAGCAAGTGAATTTACCAAACAAAAAATAGCGGAAGCTGTCGCCAACAATGTTACCATTCGGCTTGAAGCCGAAAGTAAAGGTTTGGACAGTACAAACAATCGTTATCTAGCGTGGGTGTGGTTAGGCGACCGATTACTCAATCTCGAAATCTTAGAAAATGCTTATTCACGTTTTGCGATGAACCTATCCACACATTATTATCAAACATTCGTCGATGCTCAAAATAAAACTCAAAAAACACTACAACGTGTCTATGGAACTGCCTTAGATCCTGCCTTCAACTATTCACAAGATGTAAAAAATATTACCTTAAAAGAATTAAATGCAAATTTTGCAGCTAGTTATGATGGTAGTAAAATTCAAACCGAAGGTATTGTTATCCGTAAAATCAGCGGTAACCTATTCATTCAAGACCAGGAATATGATGCTGACTCTGCCAGTTATAAACAATATGGAGCTTATATTTATGTAGGGCCTGGTGGAATGGATTTATCCGGGTTTGCTCTCGGTGTTCGGGTGCGTTTAGTGGGACAAGTCAATATGTTTAATGGATCCTTCCAAATTAGTATTGGGTCTTTCCGTGAACTGATTAGTGTCATCAATGAAACACCAATTACTCCTGTGGTTACAACCATAACTGGCGATGAAGATTTGGTCGACTATGAATATATGTTTATTAAGATTGAAAATTTACTTGTTACCAATAAACGACCTGTCGAAAGTGGAGCTACTCGTGGTGATTATACGGTTTATACAAAAACGGCAAATAATACAAATGTCTCTCTACGTGTTAGTGCCGATTTAGGGGTAGACCCATACGCGAACATCATTG
>CAYOYG010000144.1:0-2600 GCA_964408135.1 uncultured Eubacteriales bacterium
GATCTACGTTGGGGAGAAATATGGCAAAATTCGACCTTATTAAGCTACGAATCTGTTCTTGATTTAGAAACTTTTTTAACCAATCAAATTAATTCTATCATCACAGATAATTTTGAAGATTATCCTGAGCCAAGTGTCGAGATAAACCAACCATTCATAACAAAAATTTGGATTGATGGGGATGGAAATGAACAAACTGCATTTTCAACAGCCCTTAGTGAAAATGATTATTATTGTCGCTTTATGGTAACGATTCACTCGACGTTTGATGAAAATGTTTATGACGAAATTGAAGAAGTAAACGATGTATATGAGAATGTTAAATTACTGGGAATCATTATGATATTCAAAATCAATAAAATTGACAATGAATATCGCATTGATAAAACAGACTATTATACTTGGACTTATCGTACGGTAAATCATAGAACCTTGAAAAATTAAAAAATAATTCATCAGTAGAAAAAGCCTAAAAGAAAAAGAGAGTCATCCTGAAGTGAACCCCAAAAAGTAGACACTAATAAAAAAGAGTCTAGTTTTTGGGGTTCACTTCATCCTCTCTTTTTTTATCATTTATAACAACCAACGTATTGTTTTAACAATAAAATCATAAATAAAACGTGCCCCAAACCATTTCGATACCCAACCTTTCCATGTCGAATACCATGGTTTTAAGAGGATAGGTGTCGGCTCTTGTTTTAATACTTGGATTGTTAATTTTGCCATTTTGGTTGAGCCATCGGAGTTTTTAATTTCTATAGTTAATTGATAAGTACCCGGATTTTTTGTACCTTGATAAGTATCACTAATAATCTGCGATTGCTCGCGCATACCCTCTTCAATTTGACCTGTTTCGACTAAGAATGTAATGATTTGATCGTGTGTTAGAGCTAGTGAATCATCGATGTGAATGATCGCGATATCGACGTAAAATACAGGGGGAATCGTGTCATTAATTAGAACATGAACAGTAAAGATTTCGGATAAATTATTGGCATTATCCTTGACCTGATAGGTCAGTGTATAGTTCCCGGCTTTGTTATTACTACTGGAATAACTGTCACTGACTAAAATAATACGATTTGTGATGATACCATCCACATTATCATTTGCAATTAGACCACTACGAATCGTTGATTCAAGTAATATTCCTTCACTACCTCGTGTATAATTCGCTTCGCCGCTAATTTGTGGCTTAATATCATCGCGAACATAAATCGTAATGTTTTTTTCACTTTTATTCCCACTCAAGTCAGTGACTTGTAGTGTCATTGGATATTGACCAAAAGTGTTTTTATTTGGACTATAGCCATCACTTTTTATAACGACGGATAAATTGTCATCATAGTTATCTTCAACGCTGTATAAGGCTAAAATAGCTGCCGTGGTAAGCGGGTTGGATTGGTAACTATCAACACTATCTGGTCCATTAATAACGGGGGCAGAGGCATCAATAATGCGAATGTTTATGGTGATAGTGGCTTGATTTCCCGCGGAATCACTGACGCCAAAGACGATTGGATATTGACCAAGTATATTTTGATTAGTGGTATAATTATCACTGACAACCACAATGTTAGCACTAATATCTCCATCCTCATTATCAAACGCCTTAAGCAAACTACGAATCTGACTAAGCGTTACTGGATTATTGATGTTAGTAAAATAAACACCTTCCCAACCATTAACGACCGGAACCGAATCATCATTTGACAAATTGGTGACAAAAACAAAGGAGTTGGCTGCATTTTCGTACTTACGAAGCGAATAACCATCCGCCCATGAACCGATAGTATAAAATCCATTAGTGAATAAATCACTACTCCATCCATTTTGTTGATGCCAGATTTGCATATAGCCGTTTTCTGTTAATATTTCAATTAATAAATCACCACGATCTTCATAGGAGCGTATGAATGGTTCCGCTTGGAAGGAACCACCCGTAATCGTCAATTGCGTATTGGTCTCATCGACAGGAGTATCGCAACCGACATCAAACCAGATAGTAGAACTAATATCTTGATTAAGGACATAATTGGTAGTAGGAGCTAATAAGATATCAAAGTAACTGCTAGGAGCCGCGTAGGCAAGATTTGTCGTTGCACTAAGCCACAAGCACCCAGTTAGTATAAGAAGTAACAGCATTCGATTTACGATTTTTTTCATAGTTATTCTCAGTCTCCTTCATTTTTAGGGGTTATTAATTAAATATCGTAACGATTATAATTCACCTTGTTTTATTTGTGTCAATAGTAATAGTATTTAATTCAAAACGATAAATGTGTATAATATATTTATGAGGTGATTATTATGAATTTGTTAAAAAATAAATGGTTGGTGCTTATTTTAGGGGTTATAAGTCTTGGACTTGCTATAGTCATGCTACCTAGTATAACGACTTTTGGTCAAAATATTCTTTATATTGTTACCGCCATTGCTTTGTTGATATATGCTATTGCATTTTTGCTACGCAATATCTCAAAGAAAAATGCAAAAAGTATCACTTTCTGGTTGGAGACCAGTGAAATTGTCATTGTATTTTTAATTGCGGTAGGTTTAGTTCTTGTGCAATTTAATATTTTCAACTTTGAAGGTGTTAG
>CAYOYG010000145.1:0-2576 GCA_964408135.1 uncultured Eubacteriales bacterium
TTAAAATATTGTCCTATCGCCTATAGCAATAATATCAAAGTTAAACATTGTCAAGAATGCCGGCAACATGATTATGAACTTGTGGATCGTTTAGGGTATCGTTTTCCTTTTGCGACGAACCGCGATTGCACGGTCCGTTTATTAAATAGTAAACGCACGGTTTTATTTGAAGAAGTTAATGAATTACTAGCTTTAGGTATCAGCGAACTTCGCCTCGATTTTACGATTGAAAAAGAAGATGAAACGAGCTATGTAATTCAAGCCTTTATGAACAAAATGAAGGATAAGAATGCCAAAGCTAGTTTCAATAATGCCACCTTTGGGCATTATTATGAAGCGGTCTAAAAAAATATAAATTAATCATTGTTATCAGATTGTATCATTGTTACAATAAATATATATAAAACTCCGTATCCTTGAACAAGATAGCGTAGCGATAGGGGGAATGACATCTTATGGAAACTTGGCTTGTCGACATCGTCGTTGCTTTTGGTGTTTTCTATTGCCTGCCAATCTTTATTCGTCGTTTCTTTAAACAATCGAATAAAGCGAGAAACACTACCATTAGTAGTGCTGTTAGCTATATCGCAGTGATTGGTTATATTTTGTTTCGCTTTGTCCTTTATAATCGCGGAATATCGATTCAAACTTTGCTAACCATTACGGTTATCTATGGGATTACGCAAATCGCTATTTTTTTACTTCCCCTCCATACACATAATGATGGATTAACCCTGGATCATGACGATGATTTGTATGCCCTGCATCGTGAAGCAGGGGATTATCGCAGTGAACCAACCTTTGAACAAAGAGATACCTTTAGTGATTTTAAGACGCCTAAGAAAAGAACGGCTCGGACGTATGTTGCTTTATTTGTGGTTGGCGTATCATTGCTCATCACTGGCGTCTTTTTATATATTCGTTTTGAATCTCCTGCCTATACGATATATCTTGATAGTCAAGGAGCAGGGCAATATGATTCCATCTCTATGTCTGGCTTTGAAAGCTATACATTACCAACCCCAGAGAAAGAAGACTATTATTTTGCCGGCTGGTTTGATCGTAAAGTCGGCGGTGTTCAATACTTTGGCGATGAATATTCTCACTCGCTTATGCGTGGTGATAAGACTCTTTACGCCCAATGGCTAACCTATACTCAACAAACTATTACCATGCAAAACTATAACCTTTTTCTCATCGTCGAAGTTGATTTTGATGGATTTATTTATATCAATACTATACGACGAGCCAAGTATACCATCACCTGCAAAGGGATTGAAGATATGTACTATGATCTAGATATTGTTGGTATTAACATTAATTTTAAAGATTATATTTCCACCTTTACCAGAGAAGAAACACGGACTTTCACGCTCCCGTATGAATCCGCGTATAATCCAGATAATCTGCAGGTGAATGGTACCATTATGTATGTTTTAAAATAGCATAGATTCAAAAGGTCAATTGTGTTACAATAACGCTTGTTTGGAGTGATGAAGATGAAAATCGTAACGGAATCTTTCTTTGATTTTAAGGCCTTTCGTGATTATTTCTTTTACTTATTATTTAAACGCTGGCCGGCCAAATTTATGCGGATCCTATTTATCCTTGAAGTAGTGGCCTTGCTGGTTTTATTGATTTCAAATGGCATTATCAACCATACCTTTGATTTGGATTTATTTCTTTTAGGATTATTGGTGATAGCCATCAATAGTAGCTATTTCTTAGTTGTCTACTTTATGGCTAGACGGTTATATCAAAAAAACAAGAAAACCTATATTACACCAACCATCTATCAATTTGAAGCACATCAATTCTTAGTAGGATTAAAACACCAAAACATTCAAAACGGAATTAAAATCGATTATAAGAATGTCGCTAAAGTCGAAGAAACAAAACACTACTTCTTTATCTTCCTTACCAATAATCGCGCCCACGTTGTTCGTAAAGATATATTCCAAGGAGATTCTCTTCAACTACGCACCTTGTTAATTAACTATTTTGGTCGTAATTATCTTCTAAAATGTCAATAACAACCCATGAGGTTGTTTTTTCTTGCTTACACTTTTGTTTCGTTATGCCTATAATAAGAATAAACGAAAGTAGGTATCCTCATGAAAAGTATCAATTTATTAAACGGGATTATTCATACAGTCCGTCGTGAAAAGCGTAAAATTGCCGCGATTAAAAGTGATGAAGAAAATCGTAAAAAGAATCAACGCTATGGCGTAAATTCTCTTGTTTTATCCCTCTTGATGGTGGTTTCTTCCTGTACCATTTTTTTAACTTCAAACTTAGGTAATGCCTTAGCCGATGTAATCAGCTTTCTTTTGTTTCTTATTTTGGTAGTCACTTCTTATGTTCTGCCAAGTGTTTTTGCCATCTATAGTTTTAGTTATGCTATCATCCAGCTACGGATCAATCGCAAAATCATCGGTTGGTTCGCTCTACTTGGTTTTTTCTTGGCTCTTGTTCCAACCATTGTGATTATCGCGAACAATCCATTTATTGAATAAGAATCAAATTGTACCAAGAAATTTTGCTACAGTGCCAATTTATGTCCTGATAATCAAAAA
>CAYOYG010000146.1:0-2551 GCA_964408135.1 uncultured Eubacteriales bacterium
TGAAGATATCCTTGGGGCCTTAATTATGGGACATCCCTATCAATCTTGGTGGACCGGTAGTATACTAAGTATTGACGATTCGCGAAAGATGGTTCCTAATCAAAATGCGACGACAGTTCAAGTCGCTATTGCAGTTGTTGCCGGAGTCAATTATATGATTAAAAACCCAAATAAAGGTTTGTTAACCGCCGAACATCTTCCTCATGATGAAATTTTGGATTTCGCTCGTCCTTATCTTGGGACCTTTATCTCCATTCCTGTAAATTGGCATCCATTAAAGAATTTCAAAAATTACTTCCAAGGTTATGTCCACATCGATGTCGATAAAGAAGATGTGTGGCAATTTAAAAATTTCTATATTGATTACGATTAAAAAAGAGGCCAAGCCTCTTTTTTTTAGTCATCATCGATTTTGGTTAATTCTTCAATTTCCATCGCTTGAATGCTGGTATTATCGCATTCCGTAATTTTGATATCGATGTTATCATAACGAACGATTGCTCCCACTTTTAAGCGATTTTTAAACAGGCGTTTCACCCATTCTCCCATTGTCACAAATTTGGTGTTTGGAAATTTCGTATCTTCTAAGAAATCATCGAAGAAATCTTCGACTTTAACATTGCCTTTTACTTCAAAATTATTTAAACCGATTTCAACAACCCCGACCGGAAGATGGTCGTATTCATCATAGATTTCGCCAACGATTTCTTCCAAGACATCTTCCATTGTTAATATTCCTAAGTAGTCCTTATCTTTAACATTATCAACAACAATCAACATATGATTCTTATCGCGTTGCATTTTTTCAAGAGCGTAAGGTAAAATTCGACGGTAGGAAACATAGCGCGGTGGTGAGATAATATCATGGATATCAAATTCGGTTGTATTTTGATAGTGTTGAATTAAATAGGTGAAAAGGCTACGTTGCCGGATAACGCCAATGACTTTACCGGTTTTGCGTGAAAGCACTGGATAGCGGGAATATTTACTTTGATCAACGACTTTGATAATATCTTGAAGCTTCGCATCATTGTATAAGGCAACAACTTTTTCTTTCTTAATCATCGCATCATCGACAGTTTTTTCATCAAAGTTTATTGCGCTTTTGATAATTGCACTTTCTTCTCGTTCAAGAACGCCTTCTTTTTCAATGGTATCGACAATATCTAGGAGCTCATTTTCTGTGGCTGTGACCCGCTCTTCATCTTCTGAATTAATCCGATTGATTAAACGATTATTTAATTTATAGAACAACCATGAAATTGGAGTTAATATTCGAATGACAATCGAAAGCGGATAAACAAATAAATAAGCGACTTTTTCTGGATAGTTTTTTGCGATATTTTTGGGTAATATTTCACCAAAAGTGATAACGAGTATTGAGACAAGTATTGTTGCAATTAAAACACCATACCCACCAAGATTAAAACTCGAGGTAAAGATATAAGTAACTAAGGAAGATGCTCCAAGATTAACAAGATTATTACCAATCAAAACTGTGGTTAATAGTTTTGGATATTTTTTCATCCATTTATAAACATTTTTTGCTTGTTTTGAATCGGGTTTATTTCCCTTCATATTTTGTTTTACACGGAAAATATTCAAAGTCGAAAAAGCCATTTCCGAAGCAGAAAACATGGCTGATAAGGACAGCAACAAGATTAAAATTATAATGTAAAGAATACTCCGAGCTCCAATACCAACTCCAAGCAATATATTTGCGCTAAGACACCAGGGGTCAATATTCACAACCCATCACCTCGTAAAAAATATTATAACAAAAATAAAGAAAAAAATAAAGAGTTAAACTTTATATTTTTTAAAACGCTTTACTAATCTTTGCAGGATAAAAAACACAAGAACCACACCAATCAAAATCCCACAAATCAACGACACGGATCGAGCAAGAGACAGTGCTCGACTCAATTCCATTTGTACTTGATAAAACACATCAAAAGCGATTTTACTATAATAGGCTACTTCCAATAGAACAAGGGACAAAAACAGAAGATGTAGGATTATTATTCTTTGATAGTAAACCCGATTTTTTGTGGCAAACAAAGCCCCTATTAGAATTATAAATAACACAATCATATAGAATATTTCTATCACAGAAAAGGATGAAATTGCGAATAACAAGACAAGAAATATCTCATAAAATCCAATTTTATTTAGATATTGCACATTTAACATGTTTTTAACAAGTCGAAACAAAAAAATCGAATCATTATTCAATAAATCCAAAATCTTTTCTGGTTCGCATCTTTGGATTAAGTAACTGGCCATTATGTGCTCATATCCGTACCAAACTAGAAAAAGTAGAGAGATAAATCCCAGGTAGAATGGCCATGTCTGTTTGCGTAATTTTACCACGATTATCACCAAATTTATTATACAATATTTTTATTGAAATTCACTGCTAATAATGATATTATTATAACGCTATTATAAAAAATGTGCAGTTCATAGGAGGATTATTCATGACCCATATAAAGAACTTCTTTATTAAGATCAAAGATTTCATTGGAAAAAACTACTGGCTTCAACCAGT
>CAYOYG010000147.1:0-2498 GCA_964408135.1 uncultured Eubacteriales bacterium
GTTACCCATTTTTGGTAGAGTTCATTTCGAACTTGATAGAGATATGTACGGCTGATATCGAGATTCGCCGATAATAATGTCATCGATATTTTCCTGGTGATTAAGTTGGACAATATCGATTTTTCGATATCACTTAATAAAGCCCAAAACTTATTATAATCATCAATAAGATCTACCAGTTCTCCTAATTGTTCTTTCACGTCGTCGATCCGAACAATCCAATGAAGAAATGGATTATTGTTGGTAGTACATTTCTTTAAGGGATTCGTGATATCCGAAGATGGTCCCCCCACTAATCGATGTTCAAAGATAGCCAGTTTATCAAAGAGAGAATCATAGCGACATAAACCAACTCGTAGAGCGCGAATCCATTCATGGAAATCATCGATAGTTAATGATAGATGTATATCATTCATGGGTATCACACTCCTCATAATTCATTATATCGCAAATACACATTATTTGAATAGTAGACAAGCAAGTCTTCTTAATTGTTCGTTCTGTGAACGATTTTACTTTACAAAAAGAACCAAATCCCTTATATTGATGATAAGATATCCAAGTGTGCTCCTTATGGGCATACTTTTTTTATTATCTATCCACAGGATAGGAAAAAAGAGGTGAGGATCGTTGAACAACAATCAATTTTTTAAGCCTACTCCTTTATATAAGGAATATATGCTACTGGATCTCATCGAGAAAGATCCTTGTGTGACCCAAAGACAAATGAGTCAGACATTAGATGTAGCCTTATCTATGGTCAATAGCTATATTGATCAATATGAGAAAAAGGGATATTTAAAACGGCATTATACCTCCAAGAAGGATGTTCAATATCAAATTAGTAAAGAAGGAAGAGAAAGAGGTAAGCTATTAAACATTAACTATCTCAGTGCAACGCAGACTCTTTATAATTCAGCCAAAGATAATATTGAATCCTTTATTGTACAAATAGAAGCAAAAGGATTCCATCGTATCTTGCTATATGGTGCAGGCGAGGTAGCCGAGATTTTACTTGAAGCGATTAAATCAAGACCAAACAATCTGCTTACAATCGTTGGTATCATTGATGATGATCCAAAAAAGGTAGGACTTACTCTGGTTGATGTTCCTATCATAGCCAAGAGTAGCATGAATCAATTTGATTTCGACGGTATCTTAGTATCGAGCTATACCAATCGAAAACAAATTAAAAATCATCTACATATACTGAATTATCCAACTTCAAATATTATTGAGTTTTTTGATTAGGAGATGAAACCATGAAAATAGCTGTCATTGGTACAGGATATGTTGGGCTATCGAGTGCTGTACTACTTAGTCAACATAACGAAGTAGTCGCACTCGACATTGTAAAAGAAAAAGTAGATATGATTAATGCAAAATTATCTCCAGTTGTTGATGAAGAGTTAGCGAACTATTTAAAAACAAAAGATTTACACTTAAAAGCAACTCTTAAGAAAGAAGAAGCCTACCAAGAATCTTCTTATGTTGTTATTGCTACTCCAACAAACTATGATCCAAATTTAAATTATTTTGATACCTCTTCTGTGGATGGTGTTGTTCAAGATGTTGGAAAATATAATCCACAAGCAACTATCATTATTAAATCGACTATACCAGTAGGATATACAGAAGAATTAAGAGCAAAGTATCCAAAACTAAAAATTATCTTCTCGCCCGAATTTTTACGAGAAGGGAAAGCTCTATATGATAACTTATATCCTTCTCGAATTGTTATTGGTGATCATTCGAAAGAAGCAGAAGGATATGCAAATTTATTAATCGAAAGTGCGATTAAAAAAGAAATTCCAGTTTTATATACCGGATCGACGGAAGCAGAAGCAATTAAATTATTTTCGAATACTTATCTAGCTCTACGAGTAGCCTTCTTTAATGAGCTAGATACCTATGCTGAAATTCGAGGACTAGATACTAGAGAAATAATTGAAGGAGTAGGATTAGATCCTCGAATCGGAAATCATTATAATAATCCATCCTTTGGCTATGGGGGATATTGTCTACCAAAAGATACAAAACAGCTACTAGCAAACTACAAAGATATTCCCCAAAATATTATGACTGCCATTGTCGATGCCAATCGAACCAGAAAAGATCATATTGCAGATATGATTATTGCTAAAAAACCAAAAGTAGTTGGTATCTATCGTCTTGTGATGAAAAGCAACTCTGATAACTTCAGACAGTCTTCTGTTCAAGGCATTATGAAACGTATTAAAGCAAAAGGAATTGAAGTCATAGTCTATGAACCAGCATTAAAAGAAGATGAATTTTATGGTTCAAAAGTTATTCGAAAATTTGAGGAATTCATCAATAAATCCGAAGTTATTGTTACAAATCGATTCTATAAAGAACTAAATAGTGTTAAGAACAAAGTATATACTAGAGATTTGTTTAATAAAGACTAGAAGAAAAATGCAAAAAGAATTATCGCGACTGTTAAGAGCCTCGATATTAAAAATTTGAGATTAACCTTT
>CAYOYG010000148.1:0-2472 GCA_964408135.1 uncultured Eubacteriales bacterium
CATTATAATCGGGTAAAAAAAGCGGAATCAAAAGAGGAAGAAATTAATCAATTGATTCATCACATCTTAATTCAATTGGGAGCTACTCCTTCATTGTTCACAGCCTTGAGCGATGTGCGTAACTTTATGACAGAGGATCTAGCAATGAATTTGCATGAAGACTTACCACTAGAAGATAGAATTCAACAAATAAATGGATATTATCAACATAAATACCTCCAGTTTTTCTTGCAATCATTGTTAATATGCCATCAAAAAGGCGGAGATTATTTTACAGTAACCGATTTGATTGTTGAAGGAATGATGCATGAAAAATATTATCGTCATCGTTTAAAAATAGTTAAATTACAAAAATTGTACAATCTTTTTTCCTTGTGGGGATTGAGTTTCATCGTACTTATTTATCTACGTTTTGGTCTTAGTTCATACTATCTAGACCTACTTAATCTATCATTCATTTGGGTGATAATCGCTGTTCTTGGCGGTTTTATGGCAAGTCTAGTGATGGGTTTTTCCAGTTATTCATCAACGATAAAGGAGATATAATGTGAATCAAAAAAAACAAATCGCATTAGAGAAAGAAGAGCAATTTAGTTTCTTCTTCACCATTGTAATTTCTTTATTAAAACAAGGGCATAATTTATACCAAGCATTACAAGAGTGTAAGACTTATATCCCTGAAAGTTTAGCCGAACAAGTAGCCATATTGATTGAAAATCAGGCCGATGATTCGAGTTTGCAAACATATCTTGATTTTGCAACCTATTTTGATCAACCAATTATCACGAAAATCTGTCTGTTATTGTATCAATACAATCGCAGTGGTTATCAACTCGATTCAATTCATCGGTTTTTACCACTTTTAGAACAACTACGCCAAAGCAATCTTGAAGCAAGAATCAAAGTGGAAGAACAAAAGATGAATAGTTTTCAAATTGTTCCAGTCGTTAGTGTGATTGTATTAACCATATATTTTGCACTTGGTTTGCTTTCGATATTGGTGGTGAGTGCGAATGGCTAATAAAATTTCAACTTTGTTGTCTTTGTTGGTCTTAATGCAATTTTTATTATTCAGCGGCAATTTGATTCATTATCAAATTACAGTAGCACGGCTGTATGCGATAGTTCCTGTTGTCAATGATTATTTATCGTATCATGGCGAAATCAATGAAGAGATTCAAAGTTATGTTACGAATATCAATCATGGTCAAATGACTTGCATCGATAGTTGTATTGCGGATAGTGGTCAATTCTTGCATTATCGAATTGAAGTTGTATTGGATCCAATTTTCTTGCTTTTTGGTGATAATAAGGCACGAACAATTATAGTGGTACAAAAAGTGCTTGTTGGTTATTGATAAGGGGTGAAAGTATGAGTGAGTTCAAAGCACAAATTTTAGGAATTATCCTTGTATTATCGATTTTTATTGTACTAAACCAAGTGGTACCTCAATTTTTTACACAGATTTGGGACAATATTGTAGATAGAATCAATCAAGTTTTGCTTCCATAAAAAAACTAAGAGATTATCATTTTTCTAGTCAAACCCATTCAAATGCTAGTATAATATTTATTGTGGAAGTGAAGAACAATGAAAAGTGCAAACAACAACCTTGATTTTGATACAAAACAATACTATACACAGGCGAATATTGTGTATATTAGCACTTTTTTTTCATTGATTATTTTAATTCCGGTTTTTATTTCAATTGGTAATCCATTGATTGTAATACTTAATATTGTTTCTTTGGTAGCAAGTGCCCTGGCAATTTACTTAAATCGGAAATCGAAATATGGCTTAGCTTCCTGGCTATTTATATCAGCAATCACCCTTCAAAATGTTTGTGAACTTGCATTGTTTGGACGTGGATTAGGTTTTGCTTATTATTTCTTTACCATTGTAGTGCTGATTATATATACAAAATGGAGCGACAAAATGCGTTTTTCAGCCATCTTAATTGTTGTTATAGTTGCGATTGGTGCTTTCTTTTATACGGAAACCTATCCAGCTGCGATAGTCTTAAGTTATGGCTATGTCGTCTTTTTTAACATAATCAATACTTTATTTAATATCGCTGGTGTCGCCAATTCAGCCAACTTTTATGTGAATACTGCACGGAGAGTACAAAAAGAACTTAAAAAAATGGCGATGCAAGATTATTTAACAGGACTACCAAACCGAGCGGCTTTACAAGATTATTTGCAAAAATACATGGCAACCCATAAGGAATCAACGCACAATTTCGGTGTGTTAATGATGGACATAGATCATTTTAAAAATGTGAATGATACCTATGGACATAGTGTAGGTGATATGGTTTTAAAGCAAACATCTATCTTGTTACAACAACATAAAAAAGATAGTGATTTCGCTGGTCGATATGGTGGAGAAGAATTTATTATGTTAATTCAAGTTGATTCACTCTTCGAACTTAAGAGTTTTGCCGAGCATATTCGAGTTCACTTTGAAGA
>CAYOYG010000149.1:0-2453 GCA_964408135.1 uncultured Eubacteriales bacterium
AAACAAGGTAGCAAAGGCAAGAAGATCAAAGCTGTTTTTTGTGACGATAAGACCGATGAGTTGTAATACTAAGGTAATCATCAGCCGCATCCATAAAGATCGTTTTTTTTGTTTTATGTTACGCGATAATAAAAGCCGCCACGCATAGACTCCTTGTACTATAATAAAAACCGATACCCCAATAACTTCTTGACCATTTGGCCACAGTAAAAATGTATCGGCGACCGCTGTTCCTATAAGAGCAAGAATCACCAGTTGATGATCCATTTGGCGTTTTGAAAGAATAAAACTAAAAAGTAGGCACCATAAAATGCCACTATACTGCAAGGTAGCTTCTAAACTGCTTGGTGCATAGAAGATAAAGTAGATATAAAGGGGAATAGCTCCCATAAGAAAGATCAAAATCCAATACTTTTTTTGCATATTATTTCCTGCTTATAAATCTATTTTAGCAGGATTAAACTAGTATGTATATTGTAAGAAAATCAACTTGATGTTGAAAATTGTGCAATTAAGAATTACTTTTTTTTCTTGAATAAATCGTGTAGTCTATATTTAATCAAAGAAATAGAGGTGTTTTATCTATGTTACATAATCGTGTATCTGTTTCGCAAGACTTAAAGGAATTTTTAATAAAACAAAAGGATGTTTTGGCCGCCTGGGAAGGGGGATCAGCAGCCACTGGGTTTTTAGATACCTATTCCGATCTTGACCTATCGATCGTGTGCCAAGATGATGTCATTGAAACTATCATTAAAGCGATAGAAGAATTTCTAAATCATCACTATGGTATTCTTCGTAGATATCGCATTCCAGAACCTGCTTGGCATGGACAATCCCAAATCTTTGTTCAAATCAAAGAGAGTGAACCATTGTTTTATCTCGATATCGCTTTCATTAAAAAATCAAATCCCAATAAACTAATGGAAAGTGACCGGCATGGTAAGGCGGTCATTTGGTTTGAAAAAGAACCACTCTATAATCCTCAAATTACTAGCAAAGAAGTAGCACTAGCTCGGT
The DNA here is from genome assembly GCA_964408135.1 of uncultured Eubacteriales bacterium. Classification (GTDB taxonomy): domain Bacteria; phylum Bacillota_I; class Bacilli_A; order RFN20; family UBA1709; genus CAYOYG01. Next base: position 1,021 of record CAYOYG010000149.1, read on the forward strand.
GTAAAAACTTCTATAAGATAGCGACCGATACCGACTTCATTACCTTAATTGAAATTAAGAAAAACATCCAACGACATCTGTTTTTAGAAGCATTTCCTTCTTTCTATGGTTTTGTTGTTCGAAATCTAGGACTATTATTAAACTTAAAATATCGACCAGCGAAAGTGGATTTTGGCCTACGTTATGCGTATCGCGATTATGCCAAAGTAGACCGAGACTTAATCGAGCAATGTATGCAAGTAGCGAGTCTTGATCAATTAGAAAAACAACTCGTATTAGTCGAAGAACGCTTTCATCAATTAAAGGCAGAATTAAAAAGCAAATACGAATAAAAAGACCCTGATTTCAGGGACTTTTTATTATTACTATTTTAATCCGGTTAATTCCATGCTGCGTTCAAATACTTGTTTACCTAGAGTTCGGTTTAGAGCATGCTTGGCTGGTTTTTCTTCCAGGGTCAAATGGAAGAATTTACCACTGACTCCTTGCATCTCAGGAGCGGCAGCTAAATAATAGATAGCTTCTCCAGAGATAACAGGATCTTTTAGAAAGTGGGAAGTAACATGTTTATTAAAGAAGCGATAGAGGGGACCGTTGTTACTTCCAATGTTGGTTTTGACATCCCCTGGATGCATCGCGATAATACTAACACCACTGCCATGTAATTCTTCATCCATCTCCCACACGGTTAGTAATTGCGCGGTTTTGGAAGCGCCATAACTACGTAAACCAGTACACGATAAAGGTCGTTTTTTCCAGTCTAGATCATTGATATCAAGACCATTGAAGCGATGACCCTCTGAGTTAATTTGTATAATCTTAGAAGGAGCACTTTCTTTTAAACGAGGAAGTAGTAGACGGGTGAGTAAGAAGGAAGATAAGTGATTCACACAAAATACGGTTTCAAATCCTTCTTTTGTATACGTTCTTTTGGTCGAGTGCATACCGGCGCAGTTGATTAATACATCGATGTGAGGATAACGTTGTAATAGAATATCTGCTGCTTTTCTTACTTCTTCAAGATGGGATAAATCAGCGAGCACATATTCAATTTTAGTTCCCCAGCGACGGTTGATTTCTTCCACTACTTTTTGGGCTTTTTCTTCACTGCGGACGACCATTACGATATGGGCACCACCTTGGGCGAAACTCTTTACGGTTTCATAACCAACCCCCGAAGTGGCACCAGTGATGATACAAACTTTATCTTTTAAAGAAGCGGTGGTTGTTTTTTGGATTGCTTTTCGATTTTGTAAAAACATGAGTTCATCGGGTAATTTTCTTGCCATAACTTGTTCTCCTTATCCAAAGAATTTACGCATAAAGAAGCGATAGAAACGACGGTAAAGTGGAATCCCATTATAAATATCGCCCCATAGATCATAATAATCGCGTTGTTCTATTATGCGACCATCTTCATGCAGGGTTAAACG
>CAYOYG010000150.1:0-2452 GCA_964408135.1 uncultured Eubacteriales bacterium
TTTACATGTTGTTGATGTTTCAAACGAACATCATTTTTCGCAAGAGATTGTTACTTTGGAAACGCTTGCTGATTTAGGCATTGCCACGACTGAAATGGTAACACTCATGAATAAAACTGACCGCTTAGAAGAATACCCTGAAAATCAAAGTCAAGAACGCATCTATATATCGGCTAAAAGCGGGTATGGTATTGATCAGCTGCTTGCTACCATTAAATCACGCTTATTTGCTGATTATGCTACCTACAAAATGTTTATTCCTTATGCGAATAGCAAAGATTTTTCCAAATTAAATGAGGTAGCCTATATATCGAATGTCGAAGAACAAAATGAGGGAATCTTATTTGAAATTGAATGTTCGCAAGCCCTTCACGCGAAATATTGTCACTATGACATTAAGAGTCATTAAATATGAATTCCCTAATATTTGATCAAGAGTTCGTCGATGATATTTACCCTGTCTCACCTAAGGACTATACGCGTTCTTCCGCACGTGGTGTTGTTTTTAATGCGGACAATAAAGTAGCGATTCTACATATTCGTGGAAAGGATTATTTTGGCTATCGTGACCATTATGAACTACCAGGAGGCGGTATTGAAAAACAAGAAAATCCCTTGGATGCTTTTCGGCGCGAAATGCAAGAAGAAATCGGTGTAGTCACGAAAGAGGAACAGCAAATTGCAACGATTCGTTATCATTTCAACACACTCCGACGCTACGATGTAAGCTACATTTTTATCGCCAAGGTGGATCGTTATTGCGATGTACACTATACACAGCAAGAATTAGCATTGATTGAAAAAATTGAGTGGTTTGATTTAGATGATTTAGTCGAGCGTTTAAGTAGCAATTGTGTAGAAAATGTGGGAATATTAATTCACAGAAGAGATTTATGGATTGTACAACAAGCAAGGAAAGTATTGCATTTATAAATCATTATTGAAGTGGAGGTTTACATCTTGAATAGATTAATTGATGGAGTATTCATTTTGATTGCCCTCGTGCTCTCTATATATGTTTTTATCCTGCAGAGACGATATTTGTATTATAAAAAGTTATCTCACCTTTTGGAACAAGCCTATCGAGAAGAAGAAATTACCTATTGTGTGATGCCACCGAAATTGTTTCGTCATACTTTCGATGGTCTGAACTTCATCTTTTGTCAACGTTATCGACGTTATGTAGAAAGACAATTTGCCTTCTTCCGACCAAAAAGAAGAAAAGGGATGTCAAAACGGGAAAATGAATAAAAAGGACTTTACAAAAAAGCAGATTAAATATAAAATGTAATAGCACTTATGGCGATCGTGGCGAAGTGGTTAACGCACCTGACTGTGACTCAGGCATTCGTGGGTTCGAGACCCATCGGTCGCCCCATTCTTGTATATTAACAACTTTCCCTTATGGAAAGTTTTTTTATTTGTCACAATAATTGCTCTTTCATTTTACAGCAAATAAAGCTATAATGTTAAACATTATAAGGCTCCCATCTTTATTGCTCAAATTCAAATGGTATCAGTAATTTGGCAAACTATTTTTACTAATATTTTAATAATCATCATAAATATAGATGAATCAAGGAGAAAATCTTATGGAACTTAAAAGTAAAACAATTCAATTGAAAAACGGGCAAATCTGTACATTGCGTAGTCCAAGAAGCAGTGATGCAGCCGCTATGAATGAATTTATCAAAACTATTTCAGGCGAAACTCATTATATTTTGCGATATCCGGAAGAATGCATTGAAACTGTTGAACAAGAAGCAGCATTCCTAGAAGGATTTCTCCACTCAGACACCAATTTGATGATTAGTGCATTTATTGGAGGAAAACCAATTGCTAATAGCCAAATAAGTCTCAACAAAAGAATCAAAACGAAACATCGAGCTACTTTAGCAATTGGCATTAAGAAGGATTATTGGAATCTTGGACTCGGCCGTATCTTATTCACTGAGTTGCTTAATTATGCTCGGCAACGCGATATTGTCCAAGCCGAATTAGAATTCATTGAAGGGAATAATCGCGCACAGGCCTTGTATGAAAAGATGGGATTTAAAGTAATTGCTGAGAAAAAAAGAGCCATTCGTTTGAAAGATGGAACCTATTTAAGTGAATTTTTGATGGTCAATGAACTAGATAAATAAATAACGCTTTTTCATTGAACAGCGTATTTGTTTAATGGTATTCTAAAATCACAATCATGAAAATTGAGGTTATATAACTATGAAAATGCCTGAATATACGATTACAAAAATTAGCGATCATTTTTACCGGATTCGCAATTATATTGTCCATCTAAATCTAATCATTGGGACAAACAAAGTGGCTTTAATTGACACGGGGTTTGGTCAAACCAGTATTTTGGATTTTATTCGCAGTCAAGTCAATATTGGCGACAAAGAAATTCTCGTCTTTAATACTCATACCCATGTGGATCATTGCCGCGGAAATT
>CAYOYG010000151.1:0-2437 GCA_964408135.1 uncultured Eubacteriales bacterium
TTGCTATCGAACCAAGAGAATCACGAGCATCGTCATAATTACCACGATTTACTTTTTGTTCATATAAATCAAATTTATCTTTTATATTGCTGATTTTTTCAGCAATCACATCTTGAACAATAGTTAAGTCACTTTGCTTCTCACTAAATATTTCACGACACTTTTTGAAATTAGCTTTGATATCATTTTCAATAACTCTTAATTCTTCATCGTTTTTCGTTATTTCACTAAGTTGGCGGATAAATTCGTTCCGTTTTTCTTGATATAAATAAAGTTGAATTTTAATATCTTTCAATCCGCGACTCGCTCCACGATAATTTTTTTGTAATAAAATTTGTTTTAATGCTTCTAGATCTTTCGAAACACGATCACGATACTCCGCTTTTAAATGCGTATAGTTACCTGCTTGTTCTTCATATACTTTATTGTAAACCACATTATTCTGTCCAATAACTTGTAACCGTTGCAATTTTGATTCGATGAGTCCATTATCTTCTTGCACCAAGATTTGTTGAATTTGTTTTACTTGCTTGAGATAACCATTGCGTTTTGAAGCCACAATGGTAATAATAATGATTATCAAAAAGGCAACCGCAATTATGATGAGTAAGGCGGTTCCGGTTGGGGTTTGAAAATAAGAAAAAAGTTGTTGAAACATTTGAAAGATAGTTGCCATTATTCGATTCAAACCCATACAATCACCCTTTTTACATTTTTTATGCTTTTACTAGGTAATTATACCAAAAAGATGCGAATAATTAAATATGGAAATCAAAATATGTAAGCATTTATCGATTTGCATAATTATTTCGTGCTACAATAAATACTATAGGAGGATATAGTATGTGGAAAGAATTTAAAAAATTTGCTTTAAGAGGAAATGTTATTGATCTCGCTGTTGGTGTCATTATCGGTGGAGCTTTTGGTAAAATTGTCTCCTCCCTTGTCAATGATATCATCATGCCCTTTATTGGACTTATTACTGCTGGTGTCGATTTTAAGTCGCTTGTCTGGGTGATTAAAGCCGCTGTCATCGAAGGTGGTGTGACTGTTTCCCCTGCTGTAACAATCGCATATGGTAGTTTTATTCAAAACGTTTTCGACTTTTTCATTATTGCTTTAACGATTTTTCTAGCAGTCCGAGCTTTGAATTACCGTAGAATCCAACAAGAAAGCAAAGATAAACTGGAAAAAGATCGTCTCGCAGCAGAACAAGCGAAATTGGATGCTTTAAAACCAAAGGAACCAACCGTTGTTGAATTGCTTAGCGATATAAAGACTTTATTACAACATCAAGACAAAGAATAAAAACGTTATGAATGATAAAGGCTTTAAATTTGTCAATATTATCGCTTATTGTGGTATCTTATTTTTTATTCCTTTGGTTTTAACACCACAATCACGTATTGGTCGCTTCCATGCAAATCATGGGCTTGTTTTGCTTTTAACTGGAGTGGCGGGAAATTTCATCATTGCCTTGTTACCATTTTTCGGTCGGTTTACCTACACATTGTTTAATTTAGCATTATTTGCATTGATGGTTAGCGGTATGTATCATGCTTGGCAAGGCATTCGTAAACCTCTTCCATTGATTGGAAAAATCAAAATCATTGCCTAAGTCTTTATTTCTTGCAAATAAAGGCACATATTTTAGGCTTTTCATTGACAAAATGTCGAAAATAACTTAGTATATTAGAGCGCAAATGATAGCAGCACATAGATACACTCCGTCTGTCGTTAATAACACAAGGACAAAAGTAACCGAGCTGAAACGGTGAAATTGATAGTATTAACAACCGGGATTCTGGGATTTATGCCTATTTAGCGCTAACAACGTAATAGGAGGAAAATTATGTCACGTTACACAGGACCTGCATGGAAGGTCTCCCGTCGTCTTGGTTTCTCAACACTTGAAACTGGACGCGAATTAGCAAAAAGAAGTTACGCTCCTGGCCAACATGGTCAAAGCAAAAAGAAGTTAACTGAATATGGACGTCAACTTCAAGAAAAACAAAAAGTTCGTTTAATGTATGGTATCAATGAAAGACAATTCCGTCGTCTATTCTTAATTGCTCGTGGTTCAAGTGAACTAACTGGGACAGAATTATTAAGAATTCTTGAATCAAGAGTTGATAATCTTGTTTACCGGATGGGACTTGCAAGAACCCGTCGTGGAGCTCGCCAATTGGTTAGCCACGGCCACGTATTTGTCGATGGAGTAAAAGTCGATATACCATCCATCATCTTAAAACCTGGACAAAAAATCACCCTTCGCGAAACTTCCAAAAATTTGAAAGTTGTCAAAGAAGCGCTTGAAGTAGCACCAACAAAGCCAGCTTATGTCGCCTTCGATGTTACCAAGCTTGAAGGTGTCTATGTTCGCCTTCCAGATCGCAATGAATTGAATCAAGAAGTTGATGAAAACCTCATTGTTGAA
>CAYOYG010000152.1:0-2397 GCA_964408135.1 uncultured Eubacteriales bacterium
AGGAGCATCCAGTAGAACACGATCAAAACAAGCAGGTGGATAATCTTCGAGCAATGCTAAAGCATCCATAGCATGTGTAACGGTATTTTTAATTCCAAGTCGCGTTAACGATTGATGAAGTAATTTGATGCGATGCGGATATAAATCAACCGCAACAATTTGACCTTGATTGCGCATTAATTCGGCGATATGTCCAGTTTTTGATCCGGGAGCCGCACACATATCTAAGATGCGTTCTCCTGCTTTGGGATCAAGCAAAGGGGCTACTAATTGACCTGATTCATCTTGGGCTGTGATGAGTCCCATTTGAAATTCGGCTAAATCTTGGAGCGAACTATTCCCCGTGTAATACACAGCATCAATGGCTAATTTCCCACGAACAAAATCTTTGTTTTGAGTGATTTGCTCCACCGAAGATCTTAACCGATTCACCCGTAGACAAATACGCGGTGGAATTTGGTTTTGTCTAGCGTAGTTACGGGCGTGTTCTTCTCCATATTGTTTTGCAATCATTTTCATAATCCATAGCGGACATGAATATAGCACAGAATAATAGGATAAATCGTCTGGAAAATCGGTTTTTTCAAGACGAAATTTTGCTTCACTAAGTTTGCGTAAAATCGCGTTACCAAATTTACCAACTTGATTTCCATCTATTTTTTTAATAATCTCTACGGTTTCGTTGATAATCGCATAATGCGGAACTTTATCCATAAAATGCATTTGATAAAAGGCACTTTTAATGAGGACTTTTAAGTTATTACGCATTTTTTCTTCCGGTAATAATTGATTAAGTGCATAATCCAAATAGATCGAATTCTGTATGACTCCATACACTAAGCGAGTTAAAAACGCTTTGTCAGGAGCATTTAATTGTTCATTGTTTAATGCTCGATTTAAAGCTAAATTGGAAAAGGTTCCTTTTTTGTAGACATCCAATAATATCTGAAAAGCGAATTCTCTAACGTTCATAAAAAATCTCCTTTATAAACTTTGGTAAGGGGATGTATCAATTTGTAATTCAATCCCTGGATAATTCATCATAATCTTTTTTATCTCTTGTAAATTCATCATTAAAACATTGATATTTTTCGTTTTAACCAATATGCGAAAACGATATTTGTTGTTTAATTGGGCAACATATGGTACAGCTGGGCCAAGTACGATATCCTTACCATTCATCGTTTGTAATGTTTTTTTAATATAATTAGCTACTTTGTCAACATCATCAATTTTCTTACCTTGGAATAACAACATAGCAAGATAGGTATAAGGCGGATAACTTGCTTCTTTCCGATGTTGCATTTCTTGTTGATAGAAAGTTGCAAAATCCTGTTTAGCCGCAAGTTGAATCGCATAGTTGTTCGGATTATATGTTTGGATGATGGCTTTTCCTGTTAGGTGACTTCTTCCGCTACGACCCACTACTTGAGTCAGCAATTGGAAGGTACGCTCGTTGTTACGAAAGTCGCCATTATACAAACCAACATCGGCATTGATAACACCGACCAATGTGACATTGGGAAAATCAAAGCCTTTTGAAATCATCTGTGTTCCTAGTAAAATATCATATTTCCTTTCATCAAAATCTTGAATCATTTTAATATGGTTGTCTTTTTTTGCGGTGGTATCTAAATCCATGCGCACCACCCGTGAATTTGGAAATAGTTTTTTTAAATCAATTTCAATTCGTTGGGTTCCAGTTCCAATATTTCGAATATAACTTGAACCACAAGATGGACAAACAGAAGGATATTTTTCTTGGTGACCACAATAATGACATTTTAAACTTTCATCGCTTTTATGATAGATTAGGGAAATGGCACATTTTGGGCATTGAAAGGTGTGACCACATTTTCGACAATTAACGCTTGGTGAATAACCACGGCGATTGAGTAATAATATGACTTGCTCCTGGCGATCAAGGGTACTTTGAATCTCTTGAATGAGCAATCGCGAAAACGGAGAATAATTATGATTTTTATTTTCATTCGTCATATCAACCAATGTTACTTCTGGTAAAACCCGTTGATTAATTCGCGCTGGCAGTGTCAAATATTCATATACTCCTTTTTGAGCACGAGCTTTCGTTTCAAGGGACGGTGTAGCACTGCCAAGAATAATTTTACATTGATGGACGCGAGCTCTTTCTATCGCCACATTAAGAACATGATAGCTTGGTTTACTATCTTGTTTATACGTTTCACTATGCTCTTCATCGATTACAATCAGTCCAATCGATTTTAAAGGAGCAAAAATCGCACTTCGCGCACCGATGACAAGTCGGACCTCTCCGCGGGAGATACGCCGATATTCATCATATTTCTCACCGTGACTTAAGCCACTATGTAAAACAGCAATACTGACATCAAAGCGTTCCTTAAAGCGTTTAACCAT
>CAYOYG010000153.1:0-2384 GCA_964408135.1 uncultured Eubacteriales bacterium
TTGATTACAAGATCCGACACGATAAAAATTCTGAATGGATGTCTATAGAATTTGGTGCCAAAATTGAATCAAAAATAATGTTAAAAAGAAAAAAACTAGTTTTTGTTTTCAAGTAAAAAAATTATAATAACTTGTTATTATAAAAAATAGCTTTACTCATTTTTAATAATTTAAAAAACAACACTGAATTAATCATCAAAATGAAGTAAAAAAATAATCCAATTATTTGTATTGCATTTTTTTCAAAAGAATATATAATAGGTTTCGTAAATGTTCATTTTGTATAAGCTCATTTTTCTTGTGGAAAATCTTATCTCAAGTTAGCATTTACTTTTTATAAAGAATTAATTAAGCCATTCCAGTTATCAGAATTCCATTATTGAGTGGAATCACATTGTGAGGAGGGAAATTGCTATGGTTGAAAAAACGCAACAGCGTAAAATCACAAAAGTTGAACCAAAAAAGAATCGGAAACCTTTGATCGAAATTAGAGGTCTATCCAAAGAATTTGGTGGCACGATTGCCTTAAAAGGTATTGATCTCACCATATTTGAAAATGAATTTGTGACTTTATTAGGACCATCCGGCTGCGGAAAAACGACAACATTGCGCATTCTCGGTGGTTTTGAAACCGCAACAAACGGTACAATCATTTTTGATGGTGTCGATATTAAAAATATGCCTACTCATAAACGACCAACCAATACCGTCTTCCAAAAATATGCTTTATTTCCACATTTAAATGTATCTGATAATGTTGCTTTCGGCTTAGTAATAAAGAAAATTAATGGCTCAAAATGGATTAATCGACTCAAACGGAAATTGGGTTTTAAACACGCTCCTATCGACCCAAAATTTAGCGATGAATACATAGCTAAAAAAGTAAAAAATATGTTGAAACTAGTTGGTCTTGAAGGCTATGAACAACGGGCTATTACTAGCTTATCTGGTGGTCAACAACAACGGGTTGCAATCGCTCGCGCGTTGATTAACGAACCAAAAGTTTTACTACTTGATGAACCTTTAGGTGCTCTTGATTTAAAATTGCGTCAAGAAATGCAATATGAACTAAAAGAAATTCAACGTAATACAGGTATTACCTTTGTTTTTGTTACCCATGACCAAGAAGAAGCTTTGACGATGTCGGATAAAGTTGTTGTTATGAAAGAAGGAGAAATTCTACAAGTTGGAACTCCAGAAGAAATCTACAACGAACCAATCAATGAGTTTGTGGCTCGTTTCATTGGTGATTCAAATATCATTAATGGCATTATGAAAGAAGATTATCTCGTTAGTTTCGATGGAATTGATTTCAAGTGTACTGACCGTGGTTATAGCATGAATGAAGCGGTTGATGTTGTCCTTCGTCCAGAAGACCTTGATATCGTTGAAGAAAATGAAGGTTTAATAAATGGGGTCGTTGATTCTGTTATTTTCAAAGGAGTTCACTTTGAAATTGATGTCAAGACCGATAAACGAATTTATACAATCCATTCGACCGATAACGTACCAGAAGGTAAACACGTCGCAATTAAGTTCAATCCAGAAGATATCCATGTTATGGAGAAAATGACCTATGCAGGTATTTAAAAACGCCACGCGAATTCGAACGAAAAAGTCGCGATTAAAACAAAAAATCACTGGATTTGAATTACTTTCGATTCCTTATATTCTTGTTATTACTGTTTTGATTTTATTACCAGTTATCTTAATATTTATCTATGCCTTCCTCGAAGACTCAAATGGGATGATGTTGGTTCTTGGATTAAGCAGTTTTAAACGCTTTTTTGGCGATACGACCAACTTGCTTGTCTTGTGGCGTTCGCTAAAACTTGCCTTAATTGCGACACTTATATGCTTTGCATTTGGCTATCCTTTTGCTTATATCATCGCTGGTGCTAGTAAAAAAATCCAAGCCTTATTGATTTTGTTGGTCACCGCACCGATGTGGGTGAATATGTTGCTAAGAGTTTATGCTTGGCGGCAAATCTTCGATTATGAAGGAGCCCTAAACAAGTTAATTGTGGGATTGGGTGGAACTCCAATTGATTTTCTCGCCAGTAATGTGGCGGCAATCATTGGAATGGTGTATGTCTATATTCCATTTATGATTATTCCTATCTATACCGTACTTATGAAAATTGATCGTTCATTGATTGAAGCTGGTCAAGATTTAGGAGCGAATTCAAAGCAAATCTTCAAAAAAGTTATTTTCCCACTTTCGATTCCAGGAATACTTTCTGGAGTCACGATGGTTTTATTACCAACAGCGACAACATTAGTTATTCCAGAATATCTCTCCAACAATAACTATTCCTTAATCGGTAATGTTATCGAACGAAAATTCAAGTTGGATGGGGACTGGGGTTTTGGTAGCGCCATCT
>CAYOYG010000154.1:0-2360 GCA_964408135.1 uncultured Eubacteriales bacterium
TCGTTTTCGGAACATCTACAATATCGATCAGCTTATCATTATCCACTTTTTCATTTCAATCATAATCAACAAACCTATCATTTAGTGATACGTTTGTGGCGCGGAAATCAAGCGGTTCAAAACTTAATTCTTCCGATTCATTCCTCTCTTGAATCACAATTTATTGTCAACCACGAAAATAGGCGTATTAGCGAGCCGATAGGCTATGAAATGAATGCCAATGGTCAAATAGATACCATATATCAAATCAGCGATTTTACGCCAATTTTCGACCAAACGCGACACCCAATTCCTGTTATTCCAATAGAAGATTTTTGGTTTACGATTATGAATCAAGAAGGTATATCCATCAAGGAAGTCTATTTTGTTATGGAAGGTGGTTTTGGTGGAAGTGAAATAGATTTTCAGGATGGGAAATATTATTTTCCTTTGAATGTAATAAATGAATACAATCGCTATGATTTTGACTTAGCCACGTCGTATTATTTTGATAAACAACAAGGGGTAATGTTGAAACACAGTAACGACAATAGCATCAAAACGACCAAAATCATTCTATCACTGGATCAGCAGCAATTAACTTCCGCCTATGGACAGATTTATCTAAGTCAAGTCGGTGTCAATCATTCAAACTACATCCTTGATATTCAATTTCATTTTAGCAGGCAGGTCTTTGGTCGATGTGACAACGCATTAATTTGTGTTCGTCGGGTTACACCACTCCCCAATGTAATTTACCAACAAACAAGGATGGGAGGCAAATAATCAAAATGAGTATTTTACTTGTTTTTCTTGTTGTAATGACAATTCTAATTGGCAATTGTATTTACGCCATTGAAACTAGTATCTTTTATAGTGCAAAAAGTGCGCTTAATCATAGTTTAATTGAGTTGAGTATTGATAGCCAAGAGGTGATTGACTCACTTAATTACGCTATTGACCCCGAACGACTTGTTTCACTAGTTCAGCAGCAATTAGCTGCGAATAGTGTTTACATGAAAATCCAACTATCATTTTACTTTTACAATCAATCAACTATGCAAGAATGTGTCACACATAATCTTGTCTGTGATGGTGTCCAAATCCAATTGCAAGCGCACAGTACCTATTTCACTCATAAAAGCGAGGTGCGTTTTGAGGTGAGCATTGGTGGATAATAACGCATTAAAAAATTACATGATGAAAGCAAAGTTTTACCGCTTTATCGATGAGGAGACAACCGATATAACCTATAATGGTAAGCGTTTGTTTATTGAAAAGATTAGTAATGGTAAAACTGAAATTCCCATTTCCTTTACGGCCGAGGAAGCGTTTGATTTTGTCAAACATTTAGCGGATTTATGCGGTAAAAATTTTCATTACGCGAACCCGATACTTGATCTAGCCTTTTTCCGTTACCGCTTAGCAGCCATTCATCCAAGCATTGCCCAAGTTGGTTGGGACAATGCCGTAAATTTTTCGCTTCGAATCACGGCAAGTTCACTTAGGATTATAGAAAAAGATAGTGATTATGCACCACCCGAAGTCTTTCACCTTCTATCCAGGGTCGTCCAACATGGATTATCAATTTTAATTGGAGGTATTACTGGCAGTGGAAAAAGTGAACTGCAACGTTACATACTTTCTTTAATCTCGCCTAATCAAAGAGTGATTATCCTGCAAGATAGTCCTGAAATTGTGGTAACAAATATGTTTGCAAATGTCTCATCATGGCTATATCCACTTGAAGACTACGAGCGATTAGAACATTTATTTAAGGCAGGTTTACGTCATAATCCGGATTGGTTTTTACTAAGTGAAGTTCGGGGTAAAGAAGCCAGTTATTTATTTAGAATGTTAACGAGTGGCATTGCGATTATTACCACTATTCATGCACGCAGTGTTCGTGAAATTCGTGTTCGTTTTCTAAATTTGGTGGATTGGAGTCATTCGAGTAATAATCCTTACCTTAGTCGTGAATTATCCCACCATATTCATTTCTATATTTATGTGCGAAAACAACAAATAGCTGGTAAATGGATTCGACGAATTGAAAACATCCTTTGTGCTTATATAGAAAACGATGCAGTGCAAGAAAAATCCATTTTCATTCGCGATAATAATCGCTATGATTTTTTTGACCTACCGCCAGTAATTGCGGATAAAATGAAAAGTAGAAAGGAATGGTTTCGTGAAAACGCGGATTGAACTGATTGGAGTCGTCTTGGTTTTCGGATTATTATGTTATGGATTACTTATGAATTTGATATTGTCATGTCTAGCTTCATTTGTTTTTCTTGTACTTATGTTTGGAGTGATTTTACCTCATTATAATCGGGTAAAAAAAGCGGAATCAAAAGAGGAAGAAATTAATCAATTGA
>CAYOYG010000155.1:0-2329 GCA_964408135.1 uncultured Eubacteriales bacterium
TATAATAAGCAAAAGTAAAAATAAAGGAGGCGATTAAATACATAGGTAAACTACGTAAATCACTAAGAAGTGTACCGCTGGTCAAACTTGGGATAAGGTGCATAGCTGCAAAGGAAAAGACAGTGACAGCAAATGCTAAAATAACATTGGTCTTTTCTAAGCCTTTATATAAATAATAGCGATAAATCAATTCTTCTATAACAGGAGCCACTAGAACCGTGAAAATGATCCCTGTTGCCGGAAAGCCACTGATTAATGCTTCAATTTGCGATTGATTTTCATTCTTAGTTATTGGCCCAAAGAGCGCTTGGTCGATAATTCCCCATGTCGTGACAGCAAAGTAGGTGATTACCGCCAAAGCTAACCCCATCAACAACGCTTTAAATGTGAAGTTTTTGCCAATCCGTCGAAGTACTCTTTTGGATACTATTGCCATCACCAATACAACAAGAAATCCCGCTAGTACTTGTGATAATGCTAAGAAAAATGTATCCCGTGGTGAATCAACAATTGGAACCCCAAAGATTACAATCAAAACAAAATATGGAAGAACTGGTATTATCGTCAAATAACCCAACCCCAAAAGTAATCCCCATAAGACTTCCGACTTTTTGGGAGTTTCATCATAGACTAATTCTTCTTCATGCATACAAATTCTCCTTGCGTTACATATAGTGTAATTATAACAAACCCACTATTTGATTGCATCAGGAATCTTTCAATCTTGATTTCAAGCAGATATAGTCTATAATTATTTTTATACGACCCTATATAAGGAGCATGTTATGAAGATAGTCAATCGTTTTCTCGGCATCGTGTTTGGATTTTCTCTATTTATTGTTTTGCTATACGCTGCTTTAATTCCAAACGCTTTGAACCGATCGTTTTACGCAGAACAATTCATTGCCAATGAATCCTATATTGAAGCCCATGTCAGCGAAGAAGAATTAAATCGAGTAATCGATCATGTATTGCGTTATTTATGGAATGAAGAGGATGATATGCAATTAACCATCACTCATCTAGATCAATCCACTTCGCTTGCTTTTAATGAACGAGAACTCGCCCATATGGTAGATGTAAAAAATTTATTCAATGCTGGACGTAATCTAACTCTTGTTTCGGCAATTTCAGGTTTTGCAATTGCAATCTATTTTATTGTAAAACGTCGGCAATTATCCTATAAGATAATGAGCACAATTCGCAACACACTCTTCATCATTCTCTTATCCTTTGCTTTAATTGGATTGTATGCTGTCACTGATTTTTATTCGGCTTTTACTCTTTTTCATCAAATTTTCTTCACCAACGACCTCTGGCAATTAGACTACAACGATTTACTAATTATTATGCTACCAGAAAGTTTGTTTGCCACGATAGCCTATCGCACCCTTGTTAATTTCTTTATCTACTTGACTCTGAGCCTAACAAGCATTCGGGCAATAAAAAAGTCTTTGTTACAACAAAGACCTTAATTACTTAACTTCTCGCCAAAACCCACACGGGACGAATCCATGACGAAGATAAAAAGGTTTAATTTTCGGCTCCGTAACCGCCACAACTAAATCTTTTTTCATTTGATTAGCAATAGCAAATAAACTCTCCAATAGTTGGGAAGAATGATGCATTTTTCGTGCAGTTGGAACAAGTCCTATGTACGATACATAAAGAAAATGTTTACCTATCAAGGAAATACAAGCAATTCCCTTATCTTCATATGCAAGAAAAACACCATTTTGAGCATGAACGAGCGTTAATTCATCCAAATATTTTTCATTTTTAAATTCTGGTATTTGGGGGATTTTATCCACAAAAGAGAAATAATCAATCGCGGTAAGTCGATTCGAATATTGATGTTGATCATAGTTCCAACGCAGTAATGCATATTCGCCATGATCATCAAAAAATAAATCACCTGGATGAATGGCTTTTGTTGTGTAAACATTAATTCCATTTTTAAATCGATAACCATTCTGGATTAATTCGATATCACCAAACCAGTTTGATTCCAATCCTTCTTGTAAAAAAAAATCAAAAGAATCAAAGACACTTTTTTTCAACGAAAATGGTTGATATTGTAAAGTAGTAATATAGGGACTATTGACGGGAATATTATCAAATCGATCAAACTTATTTTTCAATGTAAAATAGATGTTTTTTGAACTATCATAAGTAGAAAAAACAACAATTTCTTCTTTTTGATTTTTTGACCGATTTCCTTGCATAATTATTTAATAAAAAAACCGTTTGTAACTGCTTTGGTTTTTTGCACAGTAATGAAAGCTTTTTCATCGTAACTTTCGACAATCTCCGATACTTCATCGAAGCG
>CAYOYG010000156.1:0-2325 GCA_964408135.1 uncultured Eubacteriales bacterium
TAAAACAAAGACTTGGCTTTTTGATCGATGTAGGAATTGAATATTTAACCTTGGCCCGAAATGCCTCTTCCTTGTCTGGTGGGGAAGCGCAACGGATTCGTCTAGCGACTCAAATCGGTTCAAGTTTGACCGGTGTTTTGTATGTACTCGATGAACCATCGATTGGTTTACATCAAAAAGATAATGAAAAATTGATTTTAGCATTGAAAAAAATGCGTGATTTAGGCAATACACTCATCGTCGTTGAACACGATATTGATACGATGCTGGCGAGCGATTTCTTGGTGGATGTTGGCCCTGGGTCAGGAATTCATGGGGGCGAGATTGTCATCGCAGATACGCCAGAAAATGTTATGAAATGCAGTGCTTCGATTACCGGTCGTTATCTCGCGGGTATCGAAAAAATTGAAGTTCCAAGTCAACGTAGGAAAGGCAATGGCAAATTTATTACCATTAAAGGAGCAAGAGGCAACAATTTAAAAAATATTGATGTGTCTATTCCTTTGGGTCTTTTATGCGTTGTTACCGGTGTAAGTGGCAGTGGTAAGTCCACTTTAATTAATGAAATATTAGGCAATGCTTTATTACGCAAGCTCGGCAATAGCAAAGTCCGTCCTCTCGAACACGATGAAATTATTGGTCTAGACTTGATTGACAAATTAATCGATATTGACCAAAGTCCAATTGGTCGTACACCCCGTTCAAATCCAGCGACTTATACGGGTATCTTTGATTTTATTCGCGTGATTTTTGCCGCCACAAAAGAAGCGAAAATACGTGGCTATGATAAGAGTCGTTTCTCCTTCAATGTCAAAGGTGGACGCTGTGAACGCTGCCAAGGGGATGGGGTCATCCGTGTCCCAATGCATTTCTTACCCGATGTCTATGTACCGTGTGAAGAATGTGGTGGTAAACGTTACTCAGAAGAAACTCTTCAAGTAAAGTATAAAGAAAAAAATATCTACGATGTTTTATCGATGACGGTCGATGAAGCCTTAGTTTTCTTTACCAATATTCCGAATATTAAACGCCGCATTCAAACGTTAGCGGATGTCGGATTAGGCTATATTAAACTAGGGCAAAGTGCCACCACTTTATCTGGGGGAGAAGCCCAACGTTTAAAATTAGCGAGTGAACTCCAACGCAAAGCCACTGGTCAAACGTTGTATATTCTCGATGAACCAACGACTGGACTTCATAGTGATGATGTGAAACGCTTATTAAGTGTTATCCAACGAATTGTCAACAATGGGGATAGTATCGTCATTATTGAACACAACTTGGATGTTATTAAATGTGCCGATTATCTGATTGATTTAGGCAAAGATGGCGGGAATAAAGGCGGCGATATTATCGCCTTAGGAACTCCAGAAGAAGTCAGAAATGTTGCGGATAGTTATACGGGACAATTCTTAAAAAAAGTCTTATAGAGGAGGCGAAGAAGAATGCGCGTTAGTCTGAAAATTAACGGGTTGATTAAACTAAAAGAAATCATCCTTTATTTGGCAAGTAGTCTTTTTGTTTTTTATCTACTAGCCAAAGTGGATTCTGCGATAATCATCTCCTCTTCTTTGTCCTTATTTTGGTATTGTTTATTCTTTACACTGGTCACTTCTATTTTTCATATTGGTGGACAAATCGCGGCTTTTTATTTCTCTTCCAAAGAAATATTTAAAGCCTTTCAAGCCAAAAAACCGATTCCCAAAATCCATCTTGTTTTACCAAGTATTTTCGAAACAATCGTTGATGTGTTATTATTATATTCGTGGAATGTATTGTTTCCACAATATATTTCAATAACAAATCCATTAACAGTGTTGATGGTGGCTCTAGCCATACGCTTTTTCAATCGTGTATGCGATCGTTTTTTATTGAAACGTTATCAAAATCCAAGTGGGGTGAAAAAGTAATGAGTAAACTGACCGTAAAAAAAGTTGGCGATGCGCTTGGTTATCAATGGAAAATTAAAGATAAAGCAGCGTTAAGCAAAACCATTAAGAATCCCGATTTTTTAATACCAGGGCTCGAAATGACTGGATTTTTAGCGTATAAAAAAGGCGATGAAATCCTCGTTTTTGGTGTCAAGGAAATCGCCTATTTACAACAACAAAGTCAAGAAGTCCAAGAACGGATTGTGGCGAGTTTGATTCAAGAAAAAACACCGCTTGTCGTTATTGGAGATCATCAAGCTATCCTGCCAATTTTGCTGGAAATGGCCGCCAAGTATTCCATTGCTGTGATTGCCTCTTTATTGCCTTTAAAATCCATCACGAGTCGATTAAATGAATTGCTGGAAAATCATTTTGCTCCCCAAGAATTATTTCA
>CAYOYG010000157.1:0-2281 GCA_964408135.1 uncultured Eubacteriales bacterium
GACCAACTTCTTGCATTGCCTTTTTCATATGATTGGCCGCTTTCGCTACTTCATAGACATTTTTATTTGACACTAATCCCCCAACTTGAAGCACAAGCGTATTCAACACTTCTTGGTCTTTTACTACACACATACCACCACCGACCCGAATCAATTCTTGCGCAGCAAGATACCCATTTTCAGGGCGATCATAGACAATGGTTAAATTATGTGAGTCATGGGAAACCGTCGAAGCAATCGCGCCACAATTCGTGCCAAAATGACGCACTACACCATAACCAATGTGGTCTTTACCATATCGATTAATAACAGCTACAAACTTTAAATCTGGATCGAAGGATAAATCAAGTTCACCATTTTTGACAGGAATTTCTTCCACAACAGCATTCGTGCTCGAAAGTTCATAATTTTCATAAGTCATAACAGTGACTTTTACACTTCCCTTTTGAATAGGCGCCTTAATAGTAAATTCTTCCAATTCTAGATTCTTAACATTGACTGAATTATAATTTTCAATCTCAAAAGCAACATCTTCGATTGGTTGAATGAGTTTTCCTTCTTGAGCAACGACTTTTCCTTCAAACAGTACAAGTGAGGGAATAAAATCTTTTAATGAAGGACAGATAATAATATCCGCTACATACCCGGGGGCAATCGCTCCTAGATTATCAAGTTTCATTTCACGAGCATTATTGATAGTAGCCGCTTTGATAGCCAAAACCGGATCAAGTCCGTATTCAACTGCTTTTCGAACTACTTCATTCATATGTCCTTCATGAATAATATCATCAGGTTCTTTATCGTCGGTGCAGAGGCAGAATGTATCAAAGAACTTGAAATCGCGTGTCGCATTAATAGCAGCTTGGATATTTTTCGTAATGGAACTTTCTCGCGCATCCACCCACATACCAACGCGCATCTTTTCTTGAAATTCCCATTCCATCCGCGATTCATGACACGTTTTTGGTCCGCCAATCACATAAGCAGAAAGCATTCTTCCTTGTAAGAATGGAGCATGCCCTTGAATATATAGACCAGCATTCTTCGCTGTTTTAATTATTTTATACATACGATCTTCACCATGAATAACAGCTAAATAATCCATGACCTCCGCTAGCCCAATTACTCGCTTTAGTGGCAATAATTCTTTTATTTGTTGAAAACTAAAATCTGCTCCCGATGTTTCTTTACCAGGAACGGCGGGAACGCACGATGGAATGTTGATTAATTGGCGCATTGGTAATTCATTGCCAGCATCGTGCATATATTGAACCGCTTTCACACCAAAAACATTTGCCATCTCGTGTGGATCAGTTACAGCGGTTGTGGTCCCGTGAACAATGACACCCCGCGCAAAATTTCGTGGTGTTAACATGGAAGATTCAATATGAACATGTGCATCAATTAAACCAGGAAAAACATACTGATTTTTTGCATCAATTTTGCATTTAACTGGTTGATAAGCATCGAGATTTTGATGGTCGACATGACAAATAAATTTATCATAGATATAGATATTTGCGGGATAAATCTCTCCGGTAAAAACATTGACCATTTGTGCATTAGTAATAACACAATCTGCTGGAATTTCTCCAAGAGCTGCTTGAATGAGTTTGCGGCGATTTTTCGGTTCTATTTTATACATATTTTTTCTCCTTTTCTATTTATAAGAAAGCAGTCCGGCTTGAATCGCCGGACTTGTAAAACTCTTTTAAATAAAACTCATGACAAAGTATAAAATCAATGGAATGGCAAGAATATACATTCCTGGGTGGACATCTTTGAATTTGCGGGTAACTACTTTGAGTAAAATAAACGAAAGAATACCCATCGAGATACCAACAGCAATGCCACCGCCAAATGCGACAAACATAATCATAATAAACGCTGGTAAGCATTCAGTGAAATCGTCAAAATCAATTCCCTTCAATCCTTTGACCATTAAGAAACCGATGTAAATCAAAGCAGGACCGGTCGCAGCATTGGGAATCGAAACAAATAATGGAGCAAAGAAAATGGTAATGAAGAACAAGATGGAAACAACAAGTGCAGTTAATCCAGTCCGGCCACCGGCTTCAACACCAGCGGAGGATTCAACAAAAGTAGTAATGGTTGTACAACCAGTACAAGCACCTACAACTGTCCCAATCGCATCCACTAAGAATGGTTTTTCAATGCCAGGTAGATTGCCGTTTTCATCGAGCATTCCCGCTTTACCACCAACCCCAAGAACTGTTCCTAGTGTGGAGAAAAAGTCACCACAGAATGTAATAAAGATAAG
>CAYOYG010000158.1:0-2206 GCA_964408135.1 uncultured Eubacteriales bacterium
ATTTTTTGGATTCTTTTAAAGTGTTTTCGTGAGTAGGAGATATGCATAAGTGCCATTCCGATACCAGCCCCTAAATACAGTAAACCAGCTGTAAAAATAGGCGGTAGATCTTGTAATATCAATTTGGATACTGGAGTAGAAAAAGCATATAAGAAAGCGGCAAGAAGGGCATAGAGAATCGCTTGTTTATATTTCATGACATTCCGCAGTGAAATAAATTCCATTGCAACCTCGCTTTCTTGATGGGATTATCTAAGGAACAACAACATCATACCATAACTTGTTCTATAAGAAATATGGAAAAGAACATATCAATGAAATGGAAAGTTTGCTTGACATTACATACAAAGATGATATACTCATAAATGGAAAGCATACTTAACATTGGAGGGGGTCCATTTGAAAAATAAACTCGAACAGTTGCGTAAAGAACGCGGGATTAAGCAAGAAGAGTTAGCCGAAATTCTTGGTGTAACAAGGCAAACGATTGGTTCACTGGAAAATGGAAGATACAATCCTTCGATTTTACTTGCTTATAAAATAGCGCATTACTTTCAGTGTAGGATTGAAGATATCTTTATTTATGAAGGAGAAGAAGTATGAAAAATCATTTTAGTCAAATGTATTATGAAGTGACTTTGTTAATTGGTCTAGCCAGTTTAATCCTGTTTGGATTGAACTCAATTGTCTTGTTTTTACCGGATTATGCCGCTGGTTTATTTCTTGGTATGGGGGTTAGTTTGTTATTGCTTTCTTTTTGGATTCTTCACAGCAAGAAAATCATGAAGAAATTAAAAACCATCGATCAAGATGAACGCGAACAATTCATTCAAGCCAAAAGTTTTACCACGATATATTATATTCATCTTATTTTATCGGTGATTGTGATTATCATCACCGGCTTATTTGATCAAACAAAGTTATTTTCGATTCTAATTGCCGGGTTGTTAATGATTGAGGTTGTGATATTAAACCTTACTCGTCGAGTATATGCTAAGAAATATTAACCATAAAGGAGAAGTAAAATGGTGGAAGCAGTATTAAAAGTTGAACATTTAAAAAAGACTTTTCAATTATCAAAGAAACAACAAAAACTTATGAAGACAAAGGATCCTCTGAAAGTGGCCTTGGATGATTTATCGTTTGAAGCCTATCAAGGCGAGATCTATGGACTATTAGGTCCTAATGGTGCCGGTAAAACAACCGCCTTACGCATCATATCTACCCTTATTAAACCAGATGAAGGGGATGCTTATGTCGAAGGAGTATCCGTCTTAAAAGAGCCTTATATCGTCCGTAGTAAGATAGGTTTTCTCACCAGTGAACTCAAACTAGAAGATTTCTTTACTCCTAGTTATTTATATGATTACTTTAGTCGTCTCCACGATATAGATGAAGATGTGATCAAAGAAAGAAAAGCAAAACTATTCCATCAATTTGGAATCGATGATTTCCAAGAAATTAAAGTCTCAGATTTATCCACGGGGATGAAACAAAAAGTATCTCTCGTTATCTCCATTGCTCATAACCCAAGTATCATTATTTTTGATGAGCCAACCAATGGATTAGATGTTATCACGGCTAAGACCGTCACTGATTTTTTATTACAATTAAAACAAGAAGGAAAGACGATTTTATTGTCGACTCATATCTTTAGTTTAGTGGAAAAGTTGTGTGATCGCGTTGGGATTATTATTAATGGGAAGATGATTGTAACAGATAGATTGGATAACTTAATTCAAGAAGATGATCTAGAGACGCTATTCTTTAAACTCTATGATCAACAAGGAGGGAAAAGAATATGAGTCATATAATGATTATTATTAAAAAGGAATTAAAACGTTTCTTTGGTGATAAACGGATGTTGATCTTTATGGTCCTTCCCGGTATTATGATTTTCTTCTTGTATAGTTTCATGGGGGTATTAATGACTTCCATGAATGGAATTGATGAGAGTTATGTCTATCAAGTTTATGTGATTAATCAACCAAGTGAACTCACTTCTTGGAATAATAGTAGTGACAAGATAATCGAGGTGCATAGTGTAACGACTCGTGAAGAAGATATTTTATTACAAATAGAAAATAAAGATATTGATCTACTCATCAAATATGAAAGTGATTTTATAGCAAAAGTTCAAGCCTATAATTCCAGTAGTGGTTTAGAAGCGCCTAGGGTAGAGCTATTCTATAATTCATCGAAAAAT
>CAYOYG010000159.1:0-2192 GCA_964408135.1 uncultured Eubacteriales bacterium
TTTTAATGTTATCACTCAATCTAGCAAAAAATATAATATGCAGCCATACAAGCAAACCATCTTGCTTTAAATTGGCTTACTTTCTCGTTAACTTCAATTTACCTCTCGAATTTCATATACAACCCTCTAAAAAAAACAACTCCAATCTTCTACTCAACCGGATTTCTCATAATGCTTGCTAAACTTCCTTTGGTCAGCAAAATGGTAGTAATCGTACTTACAACAGCTGTAGAAACTAAAGCAATGATATACGGTAACCAATTAACACTAAATGTGTTAGTGAATTGCATCGAAATAAACCCAGCGATCCCGGTTCCCAATAAACCTCCAAGAAGTGCAATTATGATACATTCAGCAACAAACATCATTTGTATCTGTATTTGGCTGAATCCAACGATACGCATTAATGCAAGCTCTTTACGGCGCGATAACGTCAATGCAATCGAATTGACGAGCACAATAAGAACGGAAACAAACATCATTACCGGAACATAATAGTCAGCCATCACTTCAAATCGCTCAAAGTCCCCGTACAGTAATTCCCCGACATCATAAATTGTCCAAACCTGCAAAGGAAAATTTTCCTCTTCCATTCGAGTCACCAGAGCATTCTTTAATTCGTCCATTTTGTTTAAAGGACATTCAACAGAAATAAAAGATACTGGTTCATTCCCACCAACGAGTTGCTGAAGAACATCCAACTTGACCCAATCAACCATATACATAACACTGGAGGAGTCATATAAACTTTGAACCTGAACTTGTTTTTTTGCCAGATTTGGTATCGACCAATCATAACCGTTTTTTTCGGTAGTAATCGTTGGTACGGTTAAATTCATATAATCTCCAGCACCTAAGTACAACAGAGGACTGCTAATCTCTCCATTATTGTTTTTAAACCTCTGATCGGTTGCAAGATAGATTTTTTCATAACTGTCGCTAAAAACTCCTTCTGTTACATCCGAACTATATATGTATTTTCTTATATTCTCATCTGGGTTCATTCTTCCGGCAACATAGCTCCACCCATCTCGCATCCTATATGGAGCAATGAGAACCTTTTCCAGTTTGGTGCCAGGTGCTACTTCTTCTAAAAAAGAGTTTACAAGCGTTGCCGAGAATGGTTTAATATCGAGTGGATCAGCATAAATCATTGTAGATGTGGTCTTGATTTCGGTTCTTGCATCGGCAATAATAACATTTTCTCCAAACAAAAATCGTAAAGGTACTAAGGCGAAATCCTGAAGCATGCCCAACCCACTCAATCCTATGCAGCTCACTAAGACTGCAAGAGCTAACCCAATAATGGCTAAGGAGTAATTATGAAGATTTCGCCGAAAAGACACGAATGTCATCCAAAGCATAGGATCACCTCCTAGTATCTAAGAGTCTTTGAATAATTTAGGAATAGGTGTTCCTAAAAATTGCATAGTAATGATTAACGTACTGAGCATGCCAACTCCATAATAAACCGCTATATCTTTTACTAACGTCCACAAGATATCGAATGGTTCTGTTACTAATCCCAAGGATTTCGATACGATTGGTAAAATGGCAGACGTTGCTAAAAATCCAATGAGGAAAGTGATTGTCGTTTGGCTTATGGTAGGAAGCATTAACCATGGTTTTTTTATTCCCATAGCTAATAAGACACCTGTCTGATATGCACCACTACGCTGACCAATATAGAGCAAAACTGCTAACGAGGTTGCTGTGATTCCCAATATTAAGAAACGTAAACTCATTACCATAGTATCGGACAACCCTAGACTGTTTTTTGTATTGGTATAATTCTCTTCATATTTTTTAATGTGGTATCCGGCGTCGACCTTCTTTATTTCGTCTACAACAAAACCAATATCGACTTTCCCATCCAACTGTATTGCTTTTTTACCAAAAAGCGATGTTAGTCTAAGGTATCCTTCTTCATTGAGTAGTAGTTTTGTAACGACACCTTTTTTACTACTCACTATTCCAGATATTTCGTAATCAATAGGAAGAACAGATATCCCCGGCAATACTTTTAAACGATCTCCAACATTTAATTGATAAGCTACTGCTAATATCCCCGATATTGCGACCTCGTTCGCATTGTTCGGTAGATTTCCAGCTTCCATTTCAATGATTATTTTAGTATCTTCTTTAGGTATCAGCAAAAACTCCATTTCGCTAGAATAAACAAAAGCTTCAGT
>CAYOYG010000160.1:0-2191 GCA_964408135.1 uncultured Eubacteriales bacterium
ACGACGCATAGACCCATAACAGCACCACCAGAGAAAGCAACCGATAGTGCGGCATTCATACCACCTTTAGAGGCCGCTTGAGCGGTCCGCGCATTGGCTCCTGTTGCGGAACGCATTCCGATGAATCCAGCAAGGGCCGATAAGAAAGCACCAAGCAAGAAACAAACAGCCGTTTCCCAACCAACAAACGCAAAGATGACAACAAATAGAACAATAACAAAGATTACGAGCGTTTTATATTCGCGTTTTAAGAAGGCCATCGCCCCTTCACGAATATAGGATTGAATTTCCGCTAGACGTGGATTTTCCACCTTGACTTTTTCATTTTTTCTTTTCAAATAGAACGCATAGGCAAGGCCCAATAAGGCGAGGACTATGACAACTATTGAAATAAGCAAATAAGATTTCATATATAAGTTTCCCCCTTTTACAAGTTCGCCCAATTATTATATATCATAATAGGGCGTATTTCAACTCAATTATGACATTAATATATTCATATATTAGCGCGTTTTCAGCCGTGATTTTTGTTGAATTTTTTTCCTTTTATTTCGACGATTAAAACGGCAAGAATCATTAAAACACCCCCGATGACAATTCGCCAAGCAAAATCTTGATAGCCAAACACCATCGCTGCTGTAGCGGCTAAGGCCGATTCCAGGGAATAAATTAGACTGGTTGTGCTTGGTGAAACATGTTTTTGGGCATACATTTGCATGATGCCACAAGCGCCTGTCGCTAAAATACCGATATAGAAAATCCCACCCCATCCTTGACTTGGAAGCGAAAAATCATGAGTGATTACTAAACCAATCAAGCCTAAGATTGCCATGGTCATCAATTGAATAAAACTGGTGACAAAGGCTTGTCCATGTTGAGCCGCCTTTTGGGTGAAAATAATCTGAAAAGCAAAGCCAATCGCACATAAAAGCAAGTAAATATCGCCTTTATTGACCCCAACATGACCATTCCAGGCTAAAATAGCGGTTCCTAATAAAGCCACAAAAGCAGCTATATAGACTTTCTTTTCCACTTTCTTTTTAAAGATAAACAACAAAATAAATGGAACAAATAAGACATTTAAAGTGGTGAGAAAAGCGGCATTTGGAATACTCGAGTAGAGTTGACCATAGCTTTGAAAAGCAAAACCAGAAAAATAAAAAAGGCCACACAGGATGGCATCGCGAATTAAACTTCGATCACGCCACCATTGACTATGAAAGCAAAAAGGCAAACAAACCAATGCTCCTAGTAAAGAACGAAAAAAAATCATCATCAATGGTGACCAACCATAGGTGAATGAATCTTGCACCACTAAAAAGGATAAACCCCAAATCAGAGTTGTTACGACTAATAATAGAATTGATAATCTTGTTTTATTCATCACAAGCGCCCCTTTAATACTAGACAATTATACCATCTAGTGCTAAAATTTGGATGCATATTCTTCAGGGCAAGGTGAAATTCCTTAACCGGCGGTATACCCCGCGAGCATCGATGATGCAGAACTGGTTTGATTCCAGTGGCGACAGTACAGTCTGGATGAAAGAGGAAATTTTTTATTTTCTTTTCGTGCCCTTTAGAGAATCTAAAGGTTTTTTTGTAAGGGGGTAAAAATCATGGCAAAAAATCAATTGACTCATAGTATGGCAAGAATTGCAATCTTCGGTGCGCTTTCTGGTGTCTTGTACAGTTTTCTTAAGTTTCCTTTACCTTTTCTTCCAACCTTCCTAGAATTAAATTTCTCGGATGTTCCCGCTTTAATTGCTTCCTATGCTTTTGGACCACTCATCGGCGGACTGGTTCAAGTCGTCAAAGTATTCATTAAGATTATCTTAGTTGGGACTACCACTGCTTATGTCGGTGAATTTGCGGATATAATCTTTGGTATCGCAATTGTTGTTCCAACCGCGATCTACTATCAAAGACATCGCAACTTCAAAGGGGCGATTGTGGGGATTATTATCGGTGGTCTAGTCAATCTTGTGGTAACATCCTTTGGTAATCTTTGGGTAATGCTACCATTCTATGTTCAATTTTATTTCAATGGAGATGCAAGTATCTTGCTATCGATGGTTCAAAGCACTAATGCTTCCATCACCAATGTGGGATGGTCACTTGTGTTATGGGGGATTCTACCTTTCAACATCATTAAGAATACGATTATTATTGTCATCACATTCTTAGTCTA
>CAYOYG010000161.1:0-2188 GCA_964408135.1 uncultured Eubacteriales bacterium
ACATGATATTCATAATTATAACGATCAAGTTGATCGCGCAAAAAACCAATTCTTTTTTGCACATCCATAATTAGCTCCTCCTGAGTCCATTAAAATTCTTTGAGATCTTCTTGACCCCGACATTACTATCTTTAAATGCAATGGTGAGAACATCCCCTTCAACCGCAAGAACAATCCCTTCGCCAAAACCGGTATGATCGACCATGTTTCCTGGGCGATAATCCGTTGTATTGTCAAGCATAGTAGATGATTCTTGCGTCCGCGTTGGTGTTGCCACGCGTGGTTTACTTGGAGCGACTGGTTTAATATAATACGGGGTAATAGTTCCTTTGATTTCTTCAATAAAACGTGAAGGAATACCATAACTACCAACCGAATAACTATAGCCAACACTATTACTGATGAATAATTGTTTTTCTGCGCGGGTAAAGGCAACATAGGCTAAGCGTCTTTCTTCTTCGACATTATTGTTATTGGCACGTTCTAGGGAGGCGATACTCTTTTGGGAAGGAAAAACCCCTTCGGTTAATCCGACGACAAAGACAAATGGAAATTCAAGGCCCTTGGCCGTATGAACTGTCATTAAGCTGATGAAGTTACCATCGACTATATCATCTTGGGCACTATACAATGCGATGGATTGTAATATTTCATCCAAGGTAACTTGGGCATTATTTTTTTGAAAGTCAAATAAATAATCACAGAAGGAGTCCAAGGATGGAATTCGTTCTTCTTCGTCTGGTTTCAACATTTCATAATAACCAGTACGTACAAGAATATCCCGTAAAATTTCAGCAAAATTAGGTGCTTCGCCAGCAATTTTTGCTCCGGCATCTTCAATCATATTGAATAAATCTTGAAGTTTTGGATTTTTACTTTTTGCGACATCGTATAAAGAAGTCAATTTGCTTTCTGCTTCTTCGCGCAATAGTTCAATACTCTTGTCGCCAATTCCCCGTTTTGGAACATTGATGATCCGTTCAAACGCTAAATCATCACTGTGGTTGGCGATTAAACGAAGGTAAGCTATCGCATCTTTGATTTCTTTGCGTTCAAAGAAACGAATCCCACCATAAATTTCATATGGCAATCCATTATTGATTAATTTACGTTCGATATCGCGTGAATAATAGTTCGAACGATACAAAATAGCAAAATCACTATAATTTAGCGATGGGTTCTTCCGCCGCAACTCACGAATGCGATCGACGACCCATTGCGCTTCAATTTCAGTGGATAACGCTTCATAATACAGGACCTTACCTCCATCGCCATTGGCCGTTGATAGATCCTTATGAATCCGGTTTTTATTGTTACGAATGAGTTTATTGGCTACATCCAAAATACTTTGGGTGGAACGATAGTTTTGATTTAATATGATATCTAGGGTATTTGGATAATATTGATTGAAATCCAAAATAATCTTGATGTTAGCTCCTCGCCATGTATAGATGTTTTGATCAGGGTCTCCGACGACAAACAAAGCACAGTCTGGTGCTGTTAATAGGCGAATGAGTTCAAATTGAAGGTTATTCGTATCTTGAAATTCATCGACTAAAATATATTTAAAGCGTTCGTGCCATTTTTGTTGAATAGTTGGATAATCATTTAATATCTTAACGGCTAAAATGATTAAATCATCGAAATCTAAGTATTTCTTTTCTTGTAGATATTTTTCATATTTTTGATAGATTTCTGCACGAATTTTTTCCAAGGCATAGGTTCCTGCATCCGCTAAAGCTTGTTGATAGGTAATCTTGGCATTTTTACAATTGCTAATAAAACTAATCGCCGAACTCGGGGTAATCGATTCTTTGACGCTCATTTCCTTAATAATTCGTTTAATTAATTTTTCTTTTTCTTCTTCATCGACGATTACAAAAGATTTTGGGTAGTCTAAAACGCGAATATCTTCGCGTAAAAGTCGATTACAAAAAGAGTGGAAGGTGGAAATTTGCATCGCTTCTTTTTCACTACCAAGGGTTGCAACCACCCGTTTCTTCATCTCTTTTGCTGCTTTATTGGTAAAGGTGATGGCAAGAATGGAATTTGGTGCGATACCCATCGCTTCAATTAAATAGATGATGCGATTGGTTAAAACGCGGGTCTTTCCGCTTCCGGCCCCCGCAACAACCCGTATATATTGATTTTGTGCTGTCACAGCAGCAAACTGCTGCTCATTTAGCTT
>CAYOYG010000162.1:0-2169 GCA_964408135.1 uncultured Eubacteriales bacterium
CCGTAGAAAGCTTAGTTTTCATGAGAAGTTTACTTCCTCCTGGAAGCACATGGTCTGCTTTCGGTATTGGTGCTGGCCATAAAGAAGTTTTACTTGGTACTATCGCGATGGGCGGTCATGTTCGTGTAGGATTTGAAGATAACTTCTATCGTACAAGAGGCGTCTATTTTAATTCAAATGCGGAACAAGTTGAAAGAGTTGTTCGTATATTGAAAGAATTTGGACAAGAACATGCAACTCCTGACGAAGCAAGAGAAATGCTCGGTATCAAAAAGCACCTCGAAGTTAACGTCTACTAATTAAATGATAATCGAATGGAGTTTAGCTTATGCTAGATTCCATTTTTTATTTTCCAGATAAATTAGTATCTTTTACAAGATAAATATGCTAAAATCAAGCATAAGAAAATTATAGAGGTGGAGTAAATGAAAAGGATATTTACTAAAGAGTTTTGTGGAAAGAAACTCGTAATTGAAATCGGCGAAATTGCGAAGCAAGCCGATGGAGCGTGTCTCGTTCGCTATGAAGATACGGTTATTTTATCAACTGTCGTAGGAGCAAAAGAACCAAAAGATATTGACTTTTTTCCTTTGACAGTTAGTTTTGAAGAAAAATTATATGCTGTAGGCAAAATTCCTGGTAGCTTTTTAAAAAGAGAAGGTCGTCCAAGTGAACATGCAATTTTAGCCTCACGTTTAATTGATAGACCAATTCGACCATTGTTTGCGGAAGGGTTCCGTAATGAAGTTCAAGTCGTAAATACTGTCTTATCGGTCGATCGTGATTCATCACCAGAAATGACAGCATTGTTTGGATCGTCACTTGCACTTTCAATTTCCGACATTCCGTTTGAAGGACCGATTGCCGGGGTTAATGTTGGTCGTGTTGATGGTCAATTCATTATCAATCCGTCTGTAGCCCAAGCTTTAGTTTCAGATATTGATTTAAGTGTTGCTGGAACAAAACATGCCATTAACATGGTTGAAGCTGGTGCAAAAGAAGTCAGTGAAGAAGATATGTTAGAAGCCATTATGTTTGGTCATGAGCATATTAAACAATTGATTGCATTCCAAGAAGAAATTGTTCGTGAAGTTGGCAAACCAAAGCGCGAAATTGCCCTGTATTCAATTGATAAAGATTTGCGTCAAGATGTTGTAAAACTAGCCAAAGAACGATTGATTGTTGCTGTACGGATTAAAGAAAAACTAGAACGATATGGTGCCATTGATGCAGTTAATGATGAAGTGATTGCGTTGTATGAAGCAAAATCGTATAGCGATGAAAAAATAAAAAAAGATACTTTGAAAAAAGTGAATGATATCTTACATGATATTGTAAAAGATGAAGTTCGTCGGTTAATCACCGAAGAAAAAGTTCGACCAGATGGTCGTGCTATTGATGAAATTCGCCCATTAAATGCCCAAATTGATATTTTACCAAGAGTCCATGGTTCAGCCATGTTTACACGTGGTGAAACCCAAGTAATCTCCATCGCAACACTAGGGGCTCAAGGCGATTATCAAATTATTGATAACTTAACCGATGAAGAACAAAAACGGTTTATGCATCATTATAATTTCCCACCATTTTCTGTTGGTGAAACAGGAAGAATGGGTTCCCCTGGTCGGCGTGAAATTGGCCATGGGGCTTTGGGTGAAAGAGCATTATCACAAGTTATTCCAAGTGTTGAATCATTCCCATATACCATTCGGGTTGTATCCGAAGTTGTTGAATCAAATGGTTCGACTTCCCAAGCATCTATCTGTGCCTCAACGATGGCTTTAATGGCTGCTGGGGTTCCAATTAAGGCACCAGTTGGTGGTATAGCCATGGGACTTATAACAAATGGGGACTTGAATACAGGAGCTCCATATACCATTTTAACGGATATTCAAGGTATGGAAGATCATCTTGGTGATATGGACTTTAAAGTAGCTGGTACACGTAAAGGCGTTTGTGCAATGCAAATGGATATAAAAATTAGCGGTATCAATCGTGATATTTTAAAACAATCGCTCGAACAAGCACAAAAAGCAAGAATGCAAATTTTGGATGTTATTGAAGGCGCAATTAAAGAACCACGTCCAGAAGTCAGCCGTTATGCTCCTAAAATATTCCAAATGGTTATTGATGTTGATAAGATTAAAGAAGTTATTGGTCCAGGTGGTA
>CAYOYG010000163.1:0-2150 GCA_964408135.1 uncultured Eubacteriales bacterium
CTGTCTTATCAACCTTAGATAAATTTTATGATGAATATGTAGCTCACGTCGTGGATAAAAAATGTCCAGCTCGTGTTTGTAAAGAATTGTTATCGATTGAAATTGATGAAACAAAATGTCTTGGCTGTGGTAAATGCGCCCTTGCTTGTCCGGTTGGAGCTATCTCAAAAACCGCCAATCCAGCTGCCAAAAATCCACGTTTGAATACCTATATTATTGATCAAAGCAAATGTATCAAGTGTGGAGCATGTATCGCTGCCTGCCCTCCACAAAAAGTAATTGTCAGAAGGTAAGGAGGGAAAGAAAATGGTAAAAATTAAAATTAATGGTAAAGAATTTCTCGCCAAAGAAAATCAAACAATTCTCGAAGTCGCTCAAGCGAATAATATCTACATTCCAACTCTATGTCACAGTAAAATCTGTGAAGGAGTGGAAAATAAAAATGCTTCTTGTCGGGTTTGTGTCGTCGAAGTTGTCGGTCGTAAAAACTTAGCACCCGCTTGTGCTACTCCTGTCAGTGAAGGTTTAGAAGTATCAACGACTTCACAAAAAGCCGTTCATGCACGTCGTTCGAATTTACAATTATTACTTTCTAATCACCCTTTTGACTGTTTAAAATGTGATCGGAATAAAAACTGCGAACTCCAAGATCTTGCTGCTGAAATGAATGTTCGCGATATTCCATACGAAGGGGTTATTTCTCAAGATAACATCGCATCTTTATCTGATTCATTACAACGCAATAAAAGTAAATGCATTCTCTGTGGTCGTTGTGTGACAGTCTGCAATCAAATTCAATCGGTTGGAGTCTTAAGTGCTTCTAGCCGTGGTTTTAATACATCAGTCACACCAGCTTTTGATCAAACTATCGATCAAACAAATTGTACGAATTGTGGACAATGCGTTCTTGTTTGTCCAACTGGCGCCTTAACAGAAAAAAATCAAGTCGCGGATGTCTTAAAAGTATTAGATGATTCAAAGAACTATGTCATTATCCAAACAGCACCAGCTACACGGGTTAGTTTGGGTGAAGAATTCGGTAAAAACAAAGGTAGTATTTCCACCGGTAAAATGGTCGCCGCATTGAAAGCTCTCGGATTCAAGAAAGTTTTTGATACCAACTTCACTGCCGACTTAACTACCGTTGAAGAAACGCACGAATTTGTCAAACGACTTCAAAGTGGTAAAGATCTACCATTATTTACCTCTTGTTGTCCAGCATGGGTTAAATTCATGGAACACCAATATCCTGATATGCTCCACAATTTATCCACTTGTCGTTCCCCTCAACAAATGATGGGTTCCTTGATTAAAAACTATTATGCAGAAAAATTCAATTTAGATAAGAATCGTATGGTTTCTGTTTCCTTGATGCCTTGTATCGCAAAAAAATTCGAAGCAAATCGTCCTGAGTTCGCACATGATGGAATCAAAGATGTCGATTACGTCTTATCCATTCGTGAATTAGCTCAAATGATTAAAGAAGTTGGCATCAATTTTGATCGTCTAGAAGAATTACCATTCGATGATCCACTGGGTGAAGAAACTGGTAGTGGTGTCATATTTGGCAATTCAGGTGGTGTCTTTGAATCGGTTGCTCGGACAGCTGCCTTATGGTTAACCGGCAGTGTTCCCGAAATTAAATTTGAAGCAATTCGTGGCTTTGAAGGTATTCGGTTTGCAACACTTGATTTAAATGGAACAAAAGTTCGGATGGCAATTGCCTCTGGACTAGCCAACGCTCGTAAAGTTGTCGAAGGTATTCGCAATAAAACGATTCAAGTGGACGCCGTCGAAATCATGGCTTGTCCTGGTGGTTGTATCGATGGTGGAGGCCAACCAATTCATCGTCATCTCCCACGCGAAGAAGTTATTAAAGCTCGTACCGCTGGAATCTATCAAATTGATGACGCTACAAAGACAAGAGTATCCGCGGAAAACGCTCAAGTTCAAAAATTATATGCTGAATTTTTAAAAGAAAAAGGTGGCGAAAAATCGCATCACCTACTCCATACGCATTATACGCCACGCGATTAAGCAAAAAAACCTGTCATTGACAGGTTTTTATTTTGATTAGTATAGAAATCCTAGGCGTTTTGCTTCTTTGGTTAACTCTTCACGGAATTTTGGATTCGCAATACTAATTAAGG
>CAYOYG010000164.1:0-2124 GCA_964408135.1 uncultured Eubacteriales bacterium
GAAACCTATTATGTCAAAGGACATAAGGATAATTTTAAAGTTACCACGAAAGGCGATTTAGAACGTCTGGAAAAAATGCTGTAGTGATTATCAAAACAATAAAGGAGGGAAGGGTTATGTGTGGCCGTTTTACAATTACCGTTAGTTATGAACAATTACAAGAATATGTTCAACACCAATACCACATTCCAACTTTACCTCTTGATCCAGAAATAGTCCCTCAATTTAATGTTGCTCCCGGGAGTGACATCATTGGGGTGATTCATGATGGAAAACAACACCGGATTGGATTATTAAAGTGGGGGTTTATCCCAACGTTTTCAAAAGATCAAAAAATTAATATCATTAATGCCCAAGCCGAGACTTTATTCCATAAACCATCTTTTGCTAAAGCCGCGAAGTTCCAACGCTGTATTATCCTAGCGGATGGCTTTTATGAATGGAAACAAGATGGCTCGAAACAACCTTTACGTATTACCACAGGTGCGACCTTGTTTGCGATGGCCGGGATTTGGAATACCATCATTGATAGCCAAGGCAAGAAGCTACATACAGTGGCCATCATCACCACCGCCGCTAGTCCGGCCATGCAAGGAATACATCCAAGGATGCCGCTAATCCTTGATAGTGAGAAAGAAAAAGTATGGTTAGATGCTCAAATTCATGAAGAAGCGATGCTACAAAGCGTTCTTACTCCTTATAATGGACCTTTATCGATGTATCCTGTCAGTAAAAAGGTCAATAATGCGCGTTATAACCAAAGTGATGTTTTGGAAGAAGTAAGTGAGTCTTTGATTTAAAAATAAAAGATAAAATAGTTGTCATTTCTTTATGTATGTAATACAATGTAATACATAAGGAGATGATGGTATGGCTATATCGATTCGTATGAGTGAAAAAGAAGAAGCTTTGGTTAAAAAATACGCGGAATTAAATAAAACAACAATATCTGAAGTTATGCGTAAAGCCATATTAGAAAAGATCGAAGATGAATTCGATATCTTTTTGTATGAAAAAGCCTATAAAGAATATGAAGCAAATCCAAAGACCTACACCCTAGAAGAAGCCAAAGCGCTTTTGGATATCAAATAATGTATCACGTTCGATTTAGCGAAAATGCGATGAAAGATTTAAAGAAGCTTGACCTCTCGATCGCCAAGATGATTCTTGCCTGGATAGGAAAGCATCTTGAGAGTTGTGATAACCCACGAGTCCATGGCAAAGGGTTGGTGGCGAATAAAAAGGGGATTTGGCGGTATCGCGTTGGTGATTATCGCTTACTTGCCACCATTCAAGATGAAATTTTAATTATTTTACTCATCGATGTTGGACATCGAAAAGACATCTATAAATAAGATATTTTTATAAAGAGGAATCGCTAGATTCTTTTTTTCATTTGTTTTCATCTTGCTTGAGAGGTGTTATTTTTTTACTTTGTTTAGTATATAATGGAGCCACTAAAGGAGGGAAGAATCATCATGCAAGAGTTAGAGAATTATCGTTTATATAAACATATCTTATGTATCGATTTAAAAAGTTTCTATGCTTCGGTTGAATGTGTCTTACGTGGTCTTGATCCCTTTACCACCCCTTTAGTCGTGGCTGATGCAGGACGGGGTGGTGGATCGATTGTTTTAGCGGTATCCCCGTATTTAAAAACCAAAGGAATCCCTTCGCGGTGTCGCATCTTTGAAATACCAAAAGACCTAGATATCATCTTTGCAAAACCGCGGATGCAAACCTATCTAGAGTATTCAGCAAAAGTTGTTGAAATCTATCTTGAGTTTATTAGTGAACAAGATTTATATATCTATTCGATTGATGAAGCCTTTCTAGATGTAACTGCTTATCTTAGTTATTATAAGATGAGTGAAGAAGAATTAGCGAAAGCAATCTTAAAGCGTATCCATGAAAAATTAGGGTTAACCGCCACCTGTGGCGTAGGACCTAATATGTTAATGGCCAAGCTAGCGATGGATATTGAAGCCAAGAAAAATAAAGATTTCTTTGCGAAATGGGATTATAACTCTATTGAACAACATCTATGGCCTGTTACTCCTTTAAGTGAGATGTGGGGTATAGGAATGCGGATGGAAGAGCATTTAAATCATTTAGGATTAAAGA
>CAYOYG010000165.1:0-2123 GCA_964408135.1 uncultured Eubacteriales bacterium
AATTACAAACTGTAAAAAGACCTCAAGAATGAGGTCTTTTCCTTTTTAATAATCATTAACAATGTATTTGTATGGAATTCAATTATTAGAATAGAAAACTGAATTCGTGTAGAACAAATCACTTAAATTCAGTGATTTGTACTCATTTTTTCATATTTTATGACAGTGTGCTTTTATTGAAAAAGTGTTTCGTGGCAAAAGAATCTATATATCGACTCCTTTATTTTGTGCTAGTATGTAGGTAACGTTTCATCATACAAGGAGGACAAAGTATGTCCAAATATCAACCATTATGGCAATATGTCGTTGAACAAAAACAAGATCATCTTGAGCTATCCTTTGCTACCATTGCATCTATCTTAGGCTTTCCTATGGACTATACCATCTTGAAAGACAAACAAGAATTGGTTTCTTTTGGTTATGAACTAACTAAGATATTATTAAAAACAGAAACGGTTTTATTTAATCGTAGTAAATCCAAGTAGGGAATATAATTCATCATGAAGGTTCGCACCAAAAAAGTTTCTCCTAAGAAAATAACCCTGATGCTTCTTTTGGTTGCATTTATTTTATTTCTACTGGATAGTGGATTAACGCTTTATTATGTCAATAATTATTATGATTTAGTCGGAGAAGGAAATCCATTTGCCCGCAGTGAGTATGGTTTACTGGTGATTGGATTAAATATTCTTTATTTTGGAGTCGTCTATCTAGCTGCATATGCCTTTAGTCATTATCAAACCATTGTATTACCAGCCAAGAATACGAAAGATTACTTAAAAGCATTATACAAGAGTCCTCATCATCATTTTATCTATGCTTGTGCTGGGTTTATCATTATCTGTGCAACATTCGCTTCCCGTGTTGTGGCCATCTTTGATTGGATGGTTTTTGGGAGTAATCCACAGGGATTTATGAATTCAAACTATGCACAAATTCGAGCGATGATGCCTTTTGGCCGTTATGATTTCACAATTGCTTTTCTTGTCTTCTTTGTAGCAATTCCTATTTTCTTTCATCGTCAATATCGCCTAAGTAAACAAGCATTATTCTCCAGTGGGGATAAAAATAATGCTAGGACACCTAAATAAAAAATGCTAAAATAGATACATATTCCAGCGGGAGGAAATAATATGAAGGCAAAGATAATCGCTTTTGGCATTTGTTTTGTATTAATGAATGGTTTTATGAACCTGAGTCTTTCTCGAGCGATTCTGGCAGCAAATGCGCATCAGACCTACCGAGAACTTCACACCGAAAATTATGAAGAAAGAGAAGTGACCATGATTAATGCGTATGTGTCACAAGCCAATCAAACGTTGCGTCTTCAAGTATCGGTTAATTCAGTGGTGGTCAACTTTATGGTAAGAGGTAAGAATTATCCGATTGTCCAAGATAAAATCGCTTGGATTTTGTCGGTCGATCATCTTTATATAAATTTTGTATCAACTGCTTTAGTAAATAATGGTTATGTTGATTTAGTTGGGATTCATACTAATACTACCGTCTTTCTTTCCCCAAGTTTTGGTAACTCTCAATTAATGGAATATTATACCGACATTCAAGAACGTAGAAAGTTAGAAAGTATTATCTTTATGATTCTTGGGGGTGTGATGTTGATTTCTTCCTTTGCTTTATTTGTAATCACCAATAATTCATACAAGAAGAAAGAAATTCCTGTAATTCCAGCAAGTATATAGACATTAACGCAGCTCATAAGCTGCGTTTTATTATGCTTATATACGCATATTTAGAAATATAGATGAATAATATTATCTTTTCTTCTTGTCTATCCTATGCTAGGATTAGAGTAATTATAAGCGAGGATTTCTGATGAAAAAGAAGGTTATCGCCTTAATACTCATGGCTATACTGGCTGGATCGATGTTTATCGTTTCCATGTTTTCGCTTGGTTTTTATCTATGGAATAAAGATAATTATGATTATTATCAAGAGATGGATAACTACGATACCCTGCAAGCATGGGTCCATAATGTTACCGTTAATCAAGAAAAAGAAACCATCATTATCAATGTTATCTTGATCAATGATCCTGAACAAGTTGTCTATGCTTTCATCGCCGAAGGTAAGAACTATCAAGTCATCATGGACAGAAACTTTCC
>CAYOYG010000166.1:0-2098 GCA_964408135.1 uncultured Eubacteriales bacterium
ACAGTGATTAATACTTCATCACCTTTTTTCAAATAGGCTTCTGTTAAAAAATTGGCTGCCATATTTAACGCTTCTGTTGCGCCTGATGTAATGACGATTTCATCGGTATTTGCCCCTAAAAATTGCGCAATATAGGCGCGAGCTTCTTCGTAAGCACCTTCGGTTTCAAAGCCTAGATCGTGATTACCACGATGGGCATTGGCTCCCAGGTTTGTATAGTAATTTTCAATTGCTTGCATGACAGCATATGGCTTTAAACTTGTTGCGGCATTGTCAAAGTAGACCAAATCATGTCCCTGCATCTTGCGTTTTAACAGGGGGAAATCCTTTCGAATTTCTTCAACGTTAAACATTTATATCACTCCTCCTATATATTTTAACATCTTTGCTTTAATTTTTTTATCACTAATTTGATTCAATACCGGTTGTAATTTACCATAAATGATAAATCGCTTAGCAGTGGATTCATCCAATCCTCTTGAACACATATAAAAAAGCGCTTCCTCATCCATCTTTCCAATGCTTGAAGCGTGACCAGCTTCAATTTCATTTTCGTCAATAAAAAGAAGAGGACGTGAAGTTGCTTGTGCGTCATCGCCAATAACCAAAATATCGCTTTGTTGTTGATTACTCGCATGAATTGCTCCCCGATTAACCCGTCCGATTCCACAGATTTCTATCGCCGATTTTCCATAAGCAACCGCATAATTATTCATAGTTGCTAGAGTGTTCATCGCGCGATTAATCGTTGTTATTTGGATGGACTTCTTATATTGATTCCCAGCTAACATGGCCAAATTAAAAACGACCTGGGCTCCTGGTGATTGTAACTCACAGGTATATTCATTGCGATTGGAAGCGTTATCCCAATCAAAAACTGCAACAGAAAGAGTCGCATTTTCTTCCACAATAAATCGAGTATTCCCTATCGATTTTTCCTGATTAAACGAAACAAAATTATACCGACATTTTGATTCTTTTTTCAATTTGATAATCCGCAATGTATCTAACGATTTCTTGGCCTTGGAAACTGCAATTATTTCAACATCAGCCTTCGAGCCAACGACGATACTATCAAGAGGGTGTTTACCCTCAATATTTTGTATAATTACAGTACCTTTATAATGGTGTTTGATCGTAACTTTCGCCCGTTTTTCATCAAAATCAACTCCATCATTAATGTAGGTATTTGGTTTTTTTAAATCCAATATCATTTAGCGAACCTTCGTCCCTTGGGTTTTGACAGCGCAACTTTCTAAAACAACGGGCTTTGGTCGTTCTTCCTTGCGGATTTCTATCCCTAATTCACGAGTGATCCATTCATAGCCTTGCTCATCAATTTTTTGAATTAATTCTTCCCCGCCACTGGTTACGATTTTGCCATTAACAATGACATGCACATGGGTTGGTTTTACCAAATTATAGAGACGAGCATAGTGAGAGACAATTAAACAACCAAAATCAGCATTACGCATCTTATTCATGGCTGTAGCAACATATTTTAATGCATCCACATCAAGACCAGAATCAATCTCGTCAATGAGGGCAAATTTTGGTTTTAACATCATCATTTGCAAGACTTCATTTCGCTTTTTTTCTCCACCAGAAAACCCTTCGTTTATTGAACGATGAACCATATCGAGCGTAAACCCAACTTCCTTGCTTGCATTTTCAAGATCCTTGATAAAACGATACAGTGAGACTGGTTTATCTTGTCGAGTATTGACGGCTGATTTAAGAAAATCGCTATTGCTAACTCCGCTGATTTCTTGTGGATATTGCATGGCTAAAAACAAACCCGACCTTGCGCGAGCATCCACACTCATATTCACAATATTGACACCATCAAGTTCTATACTACCTTGGGTTATTTTATATTTAGGATGTCCCATAATGACATTTAGTAAAGTCGATTTACCATGACCATTCGGACCGAGTAGTGCATGGGTTTCACCACTTCTAACTTCTAGATCCAAACCTTTAATAATTTCGATGCCATTGGTTTCAACCTTCAAATTCTTGATGACAAGAGATGACATATCAATCACTCCTTATTCCAGTTAATTTTAAGCGATTGTCTACCAAAATACAAATAATA
>CAYOYG010000167.1:0-2074 GCA_964408135.1 uncultured Eubacteriales bacterium
TCAATTAATACTCGCTGTGCCTCTGTTCCATAGCCCTTACCTTTATAAGCATCATTAATTAAATGGATACTTAAGGTGCCACATAGCCTTTCCATGTCTATTCTCTTTATTTGGATTTCACCAATAATCTTTTCATTAAGGCATACTGCAAAGAAAATCCTGCTTGAATCTAAAACCTTGTTTTCAAAATATCTATTAATCTCTTCTTTGTCATAAGTATATTGTTTTAGGGATGCAAAATTGACCGAAAACAGCTTTCTTGACTTGCCATAAATAGCTCTATATAATGACAACATATAATATGTATAGAGGTGAAAAAAGCACCAAAGATGAGCCCATTGTCTTGGCCGACAACTCATACTTTGATGCCACAAATGTATGGTAATAATAACACAATACGAAAAAGAATTCAATAGTGATAAAAATATTTTTTGTTAAGAGCAAAGAAATATCATATTGTCCAATATGCAGTGGTGAGCTTTCAGTACGTAGCAGTAAAAATCGTAAAGTGATAAAAGATGATGGAACTAAAGATACCTACCGGCTAAGAGTTTTAAAATGTAGAAGCTGCGGAAAAATACATATAGAACTGCCTGATTTCATCCAGCCATTTAAGCATTATGAATCAGAAGTAATTGAAACAGTGATAGATGGTGCATCATATAGCTGTCCTGCAGAAGAATCAACGCAAAGGCATTGGCGTATGCAATTTACAGAAAAAGCAAATCAAATTGATGGAATGCTAACATCCATATGGATGGAAATTAAAATGTTACCTGTAAACCTTATGCATAAGGTTTCTTTGCTCAAAAAAATTAGAATGACTGGAACCGGATGGTTACGGGCTGTCATGCGGCAGCTTGTAAACTCCGGAAAATATATACACACCTAGTTTGCGTTTTGTCCAACTTGTCATGGAGTTAGAATAAGATATCTTAATTAAGGGAGTCTAACGACATGAATAAAGCTAAACAAGAAGACACAGCAGCAAAACGCATGATGATGATATCTCCTCTATTGGAAGGAAATCTTGATCCTGCGAAAATAAATGCAATTAAAAATGAAATAAGTGAAAAACATAATATCTCACTTCGTTCAATAGGCAGATATTTAGAAGCCTATCAAAAATGTGGATTTGAAGGGCTAAAACCTAAATCACCTGGTGGAAATGCAAAAGGAAAGTTACCTGATAATTGGGAAGAAATTGTAAATGAAGCGATACTTTTAAGAAGAGAACTTCCATCAAGAAGTGTGCCGCAAATTATCACAATACTTGAAATGGAAGGCTTTGCAGAGCCTGGAGCAATAAAAAGAAGTACTCTACAACGCCACATTTTAGAAAAGGGCTATGGAACAAAGCAAATGAAGCTTTATACATCAAAGGGAGCAGCTTCACGCAGGTTTCAAAAATCGCACAGAGGCATGCTTTATCAAGCAGATATTAAATATGGTCCATATCTTCCGATTGGCAAAGATAATATGAATAAACAGGTATATCTTTCAGCCATAATAGATGATTGCACAAGATATATTGTACATGCTAAGTTTTACGATAATCAAAAGGTTGACATAATTGAAGACAGCCTTAGAAACGCAATTATGAAGTATGGGAAGCCGGATGCAATTTACGTTGATAATGGGAAACAATATACGTCTGATTGGCTAAAAAAAGCATGTGCAAGGCTTGATATCAGGCTTTTGCATGCAAAGGCATATCATCCTGAAGGGAAAGGAAAAATTGAATCCTTTAACAAACACCTAGATATATTCTTATCAGAAGCTGCACTATCAAAACCAAAGAGTATTGATGAACTTAATCACATGCTTGATGTATGGATTAATGAGTACTACCATAAGAAGCCGCATACATCATTAGGAGATATATCGCCTGAAAATGCATTTAAAACGGATACTCGACCATTAACATATATAGATGTTGCAAAATGTGCAGAAGCATTTTTACACACTCAGGAACGTACCGTAGACAAAACAGGCTGCATAAGCTTTGACGGCTATAAATATGAAGTAGGAATGGATTTAATAGGTCGTAAAGTTGAAATATATTATGATCCAT
>CAYOYG010000168.1:0-2047 GCA_964408135.1 uncultured Eubacteriales bacterium
CTGTTTGCTTTTCTTGAACAACGCTGAAGGAATCAATCAATTTATTAAATTTGGCTGGTTTTTTTGTTTTCTTAATAACATAACTTTCAAATTCATTGCTTACTTCGTTTAATTTTGTCATTAAATTTTCTTGTTTATGTGCTTGCTTTACTAATTTGCTAGCAAAACGAAACCCAAAGTTATGATAGTTAGCACGAATAAATGAATTGATAATTAAAGTGGCAAGCACACCATATAAGGCATAGGTAAGATACATATTTTGTGTTGCATCGAGCGTGCCATCCCGGAAACCAACCATTTGTGGGCAAATAATTAAGTATCCCACAGTTGCTAACGTGAATATGACAAGAAAAATGTATTCCAAATTCAAACTAGTAAACTTAACTTTTGAACCACGAATTTTTGCAATGAACATTTTCGATGTTTCCACCATATCAACGATGGTCGCTTTCGCATCCTTATACCAAGCAAAAAGTTTAATTTTTACTTGTTTAACTCTATGGCTTCTTAGTACACCATTATGGGTAACAAATTCATTGAGTGGCATACCCTTTGTGCTAATTTCTACCCCAACTTGGCCAATTGTTCTGACCTTATATTTACGTGCTTCTTCTCCAGCACTTAAATATGGGTTGACGGTTGTTAATTGGGCAATGCGTTCATCAAGATCATGGATTTCTTTGGATACTTCCAAGGCACGATTAAAGGTAATTACCCCATATAAATCGATTTGGTTAAACCGTTTCTTAACATCATCGAGTAATTGCGTTGCATAAAAAGAGACCATTACGCCTGAGACACGTCTGTATTCAGGACTGACGCTGATTTCATCGATTTTACG
The DNA here is from genome assembly GCA_964408135.1 of uncultured Eubacteriales bacterium. GTDB lineage: Bacteria > Bacillota_I > Bacilli_A > RFN20 > UBA1709 > CAYOYG01. Next base: position 842 of record CAYOYG010000168.1, read on the forward strand.
ATTCACCATGCGCATGTCACTGCCTAGCAACATCTCAAACAATAAGGAAACTTTATCAAGATTTTTCATTAATACCCCTCCACTCTATACGATCCAAGGAACATTGAGACCGGCGAAGACATCGAGTAGTTTTGCATATAATGGATCAAATTGATCAACGATGCCAATTACTATACTCGACGAAATATCAAAGCTAGTTAGTGGAACTGTAAATTTAACAAGTAAAATCAAAATGTATGTGGTCAATGCAGCACGAAGAATACCAATCAATAGCCCAACAAACCAATTATGTTTTGGCGCGTATAGTGGGTTTTTCATCCGTTTTCTTTCGCGGCTGAACAGGAAACTAAATAACCAGAACAACAAATAAAGAACTAGTGAGATTAGGAGAATTATGATAAAGATGTATAGATTTGCATAGGCAGCAGCTCGATAAGTCGCTGGTATTAAATTAACAACACTTGAAGCATAACTAGCGTAATTCATCACTAATGTAGGTAATCCAAATAGATTAAAAGCAAAAATACAGACAACTATAGCAAAAGCAATAAAGAATTTCAAAAATCTACCCGCTTTTCTTCTTTGATTATTTTGGAACGAGGCAAGTAGAATAATCGCGGCTGGCACTAAGATTAAAACATCGAATACCATATTTATTCACCACCATTTTTTATTATTATAGCATAATAATAGAAAAATACAAAATGATTATTTTCCAAATATTTGGGTAGTTATTAGCGTTTTATCGTCGGGTAGGGGGGAGATAAATTCTTGGTTACTTAAATACGATAATCTACCAGAAATATCGAGGAATTTTAATTTATATGCATGAAGAAATTGATGACAATATCCATATTGGTATTTAAAAAGTTCATTTCGTTTTCCTTCGCCATAAACATTATCACCAACCACAGGATGACCAATCGCGGCAAAATGGGCACGGATTTGATGAGTTCTCCCTGTAATGATTTCTACCTCGACAAATGAATAGTCTTTTGTGGTCTGAATACTACAATAACGTGTTAAGGCATTTTGACCATTCGCATCAACATAAACCTTATTTTCTATTTCACTTTTCTTCAACGAAAGATTGACTTCTCCTTTGGCACCCATCGTTCCATAAACCAAGGCTAAGTAGTACTTTCTAATTTTGTCTTTTTCTTGAAATAATTTACTCAGTTCTTGACTGGAAATAAAATTCTTCGC
>CAYOYG010000169.1:0-1999 GCA_964408135.1 uncultured Eubacteriales bacterium
CTCGGGTGAAAAACAAATGATTGAAAATATGTATAAAATTGCATTTGCAAGCAAAGACTCCATTATATTGATGGATGAACCAGAACTATCGCTTTCGCTTTATTGGCAACATTCATTAATCGAAGATATTGTTAAATACGCAAAAGCACGCACAATCATCATCGCCACCCAATCGCCAACCTTAGTCGGCGATGATTATATTGATCATATCGTGCCTATCTTGAGTGAAGATGATGGTGAAAGCGATGAGTAGAAAGTTTAGTGAGTTTTGGCAAAACGCGAGTAAGGGGCAGATATCCGCGGCCTATTTTGAATACAATCAAGTCCGCGGTAAATATCCCTATATTTGTTTTGTAGAAGGGAATCGCGATAAACATTTTTATAGTTTTTTCTTACATGACAAACTAAAGTGTGATAAAGAGGATATCTACTATATTCGCTGTAATAGTAAGAACAACGTAGTAGCGTTTCCTTATCACTTAAAAGATAAATATAATATTAAAATTAAAAAGTATAAAAATTATATCTTTATTGTTGATCGTGATTATGATTCTGAGATTCTTGAAATCGAAGAAGATATTCGCAGTCGATTAACGGTGTTACCATGCTACTCCATTGAAAACTATTTGTTTTATGAGCGAAACTTTCAAAGGGTCTTACAATATCTATCACTATCGAGACGCTCTGAATATATTCAAGATCGTTTTCAACAATTCATTTATACCATCCTTGAATATGAAGTGTTACTTTGGTTGAAAGTAAATAAGTACCCCTTTATTGATTCCCAATTTGATAAAGCCAATGATGAACTAGAAAAAGTAGTTATCAAGAAAAACGAAGATATTATCCCCCGTCGATTTACGACCATCTGTAGTAAAGTAAAGCAATCCTTTATCAACAGTGATGCGAATCATCGAAATTTGTTTTACACAAAACTCAATGAATTTAGCAAACATCCAGAATATATACGGGGACATGATCTAGAACGATATTTTGATGGACTATTAAAACTAGAACATAAATCGATGCCCAATGTTGGTAAGATTATGAGCGAAGAAGAGTTGATACGCCAATTCGATATCGATATCGATATTAAATAAGGATAAGGAACCTCTCATATAATTATTGTTCATTAAACTGCATTCACTTCAAGTAATTGAACGATTGCTCTCAAGGCAAAAATGGTACTTGAAAAAGAAGTGTTGTTTGCATATGGATTACTTTTCAAGTATACTAACCATCTATTATTAATCATTTCATCACTTTCTAAAGTATCAACAATCGTGTTAATATCTTCATTACTAAAGGGAGTATTGCGATAAGTACAGGTTTCTAGAAATGCCTGTTTTAAGTAAATTGGGTTAATCTCTTGAAATTTCATTTTATGTAGAATATACACATCATAAAAATCTTTACTTCGGCTATTTAAAGTAGATCTATCAAGAATGGTTTGTATTTTTTCTGCTAAGATTGATTCAACATTATAGGAATACACACCAAGTGTTTCTTTTGTAATCAGTGTGGTGTAACTATATTTTATCTCTGAAGGTGTAATTGGGTCTCCATAAGCTACATCCATATGAAATATTGTCGTGATGTTCTCTAGACGTGCTTTTAGATTTACACGATACCCATCCTCTTCATCGTTGTCTTTCATAGGAACGATTGAAAGTAATTCAAAAATTACTAAATCATCCGCATCAATACTAATTATTTCTTTTATTCGTTCAGTCAGGTTAGATTGATTAAATTCTTTTTCTTGGAAGGAAAAATCCATATCACGTGTTAAGCGATGGATAACACCAACCATAGAGCTTAACAAGAAGCCTCCTTTGAACACAAAAACTTGATTATATATAGAAAGGGATATTCTTTTTACTAAACAGTCAAAATAATACATTGTATAAAGCTGATTCGCATCAATTCCTAATTCTTTCACTTTGGTTTGAACTCTTGATTGTAATGATGCTGCATTAATTTTCATAAGCGATTATCTCGA
>CAYOYG010000170.1:0-1996 GCA_964408135.1 uncultured Eubacteriales bacterium
AACAGAATCAACACAAATTTGACCATTATTATCTTCAATAACAACTGTTAAGCTTGCTCGACTTTGCGCCCGATAAAAGAATTTTTCAAAAATGAGGACTGTCACCGCATAATCATGGTGACGATGATCAATTTGTTCCACTAATTGACAGCTAAGTCCACTGTATTCTACCTTCTCTTTTAAAAATTGAGATACTTGTTTGCCATCACCCGAACCATGCATCGTTAATCGTGCCATAAACCTCACTCCTTTTAATAATTTCATTGTAGTGATTGTCGATTGGAATGTAAAGTTAATATTTTTTGAAATAAAAAAAATGATTGATCATTGTGATTCAATCATTTTATAACCAAATTGGCAGGGGTGGCAGGAATCGAACCCGCACTGATGGTTTTGGAGACCATAGTTCTACCATTGAACTACACCCCTAAGTAAGAAGGTCTTATGCAAGACCTTTTGCGATTTCAGAAACAGTTCTCATATCGACTCTTCCCGGATAATTCGTTTTAAAGAAAGTCATAATTTCAGCCATGTTTTTTGTGTTTAGTTTGATAACTAAATCCTTAATTTCTTCTTTGCTTAACATCTTTGGTAAATAGGCTTGAATCAAGGTTTTTTGTCGATTCAACGAATCGATACGTTCTTGGTTATGAGCCAAGGTGAATCCAGCGATTTCTTCATCCAATTCTTTATCAATTTTTTGAATGATGGCATAGACATCTGCATCGCTCATTTCTTGGCCTTTTGCTTTCTTTTCAATAGCAAATAACATACATTTATTTAGAATACTCGAAATAACCGAACGTTTTTCGCTATCTTTGTTTTTTAGTGCCTCAATATTAACTCTTTTTAACTCGTTAAATAATTTTGATTCAGATTCCATTTCATTCACCTCATTTTCATAAAGCATTGTCATTTTATCAAAAATAGAAAGTCTTTTCAATCTATTTATCGATGTTTTCAAAATATAATTTGGTTAAATTATGGAGTTGAGTTTGTTTGTCTTCGACGAGTTGATCTAACTCTTTCATTTTCACCAAATTGGTATAGTATTCTTCTTCATCGTATAAAGCATTTAAGTTTGCTAATTCGGTTTCTAACTCTGAAATCAATATTTCGGTCTTTTCTTTATTAAACTTAACTGGCTTGGTTTTCGCTGGTTTGTCACTAACGACATCTTCTTCGCTTTCTTTTTCGATGAAATCTTCTCTCTTCATATTATTTCGAGTAATTTGCAAATAGTATTGATAATCGCCTTCGTAAAGAGTGGAGACTCCATCTTTAATTTCTAAAATACAATTGGCTAGTTCATCGATAAAATAACGGTCATGAGATACAAAGATAATAGTTCCAGGATATTCGACCAAGGTATTTTCCAATACTTTTTTCGTGTCAATATCAAGGTGATTAGTTGGTTCATCTAGCAACAAGATATCGTATTTGCTCAAAACTAAGCGAGCAAAAGAAAGTCTGACTTTTTCTCCCCCACTTAGGTTATCAACAATTTTTTCGACATCATCACCTGTAAATAAAAATTGTCCCAAATGGCTGCGAACTTCATAATGTGACATCTGTGGATATAAATCATGAAAATAGTCAAAAACAGTGAATTTTGAACTAATTTGAATTTGATTTTGATCTATATATCCTAGTTTTAGGCGACGATGATGAATAATTTCGCCACTGACTTTTTCAATCATGCCCGCCATTGTCTTTAATAATGTTGTTTTTCCGACACCGTTGTCACCGATAATGGCTAGTTTATCGCCATTGAATATTTCTAGATTGACTCCGTTACTAATGGCTTTTTGATTGTAACCATAGCACAAATCGATCGTGGTAAATTGACGAACTCGCCGATCATCTTTAGCCCGAAGGTTGACTTTGATTGTTTTAGTTGTATTTTTAGGTCGATCCATTTTATTAGCTAAAATACGTTCTAACTTCTTTTCACGATCTTTGGCAAAGGATACTTTTGTCGGTTTTGGTTTGAATT
>CAYOYG010000171.1:0-1980 GCA_964408135.1 uncultured Eubacteriales bacterium
ACCATGACAAGGATAATATAGCCAAATACATACCACCAAGAGACAAGAACCGATAAGCAGATGATTGGTCCAGAGATTCCGCAAGAGTGGCCACTGCTTTTGATTTTAAAACCAAAATTTAATAGTGCCATAAAAACACCTGAAAGGAGATACGTTAAGTAGATGATTTTTTCTAATGATGGGGCATGGGTAATCAAGGAAAAAATAAAGCCTAAAACGTAACCAACTACCGATAATATAATGGCCAGTTTTCGTTGACCATTTCTACTCTTGACTTTGATTTTTGGAACAAGGTAGGATATTGGGTAGGCTAGAAGTGGTAAAATAACAATAAAAACAAACGCAAATAGTAGATGAAGAGCATTAGCAAAACTGCTTGGTTTTGTAAAAAATAAAATAATAAATAATAGACTGGCCATAAAAGGAGCTAGGGTAATAATTCGTAAACTTTTTGATACTTTTGTGGACATTGTTTTTCCTCACTTTAAATTGCTATTAGTATAATTAAAAGTTCAGTAATCTGTCACACTAATGATTTTTATCCCCCAGTAGAGTTTGATTTTACGACTCTACTGGGAGTGGAGTCATTGACTTTCACCTATTTTATCGGTAAAATACAGGTATGAAAAATATGAATGAAGAACAATTAAAATCAATAGTTGCCCGCAATTTAGCCACGTATCGTAAAATAAGTGGCTTGACCCAATTGGAACTAGCAGAGAGGCTTAATTACTCCGATAAAGCAATTTCAAAATGGGAAAGTGGTGGCAGTCTGCCTGATCTATTCACGCTGACGCAACTCGCCGCTATCTATGGTATTAGCGTGAATGATTTTTTAAAAGAACGCAAAATCATCCAAGGGTTTATTGCGAATCGCAAAAGAAATATCTTGGCTTTGTTTACGACAGGGATAGTCTATTTTGTTGCTTGTATCGTCTTTGTACTATTTGTTTTTATAATTCCTATTGAACGACCATGGTTACCCTTTGTTTTTGGAGTACCCGTTACGAGCATTGCTTTGATTGTTCTATATTCGGTTTGGAAAAAACCATTACTGCAGTTTACATTCATTAGCTTACTTGTTTGGGGAATAGCAGTTTCCTTAGATTTGACTCTGCCAAATACAGCAAATTGGACATATTATATCGTCGCTATCCCCGTTCAAATCATCATTATTTCTATTTTCTGGTTCTCCCGCGAAAGAAAGGGGTAGAAGAATTCGTTATGAAGATGAAAGAAATTGTTGATTGTAGTCTACAAAATTTGCGGTTATTTGCGACCACAAAACGAGTAGGCAATCATCTATTTGTCCACGATGTGCATCAAAGTGATAAATATTATCATAATTTTATTTACCTTTTTACTAATCAAAACTATACAAAAGAACAGTTATTTGATTATTATAAAGAATATGTTCATCTGAAGAAAGATTTCATTATCTTTCGCATTGATGAACCAGAAATTCACCGCGAAGATTTTAATGATTTTGGCGAGATATATATCGATGAAAATTTGTATTATACGGCAAAAATAAACACCATAAAAATTCAAAATAAACATAACTATATTGTCAAAAGAATTACTAATGATCAAGAAAAACTTCTTGAACATATCATTTATGAAGGAAGTAAAGAGTACGGAATTTCGTACGCCGAAGGTAATGCAAGAAGACGTAGTGAAGTCTTGTTTGCTAATCCCGATGTTTATCATGGATATTTTGTTTATAATCAAGAGGATGTCGTAGGCTATATATTCACTTTTCATTGTGGAAAATATGCTGAACTGGATGATTTTTGGATTATGGAAAAATATCAAAAACAAGGATATGGGTCATCTTTGCTCGATTTTGTCATTCATGATTTAGCGAAAGAAGGAATTGAAGAAGTTTTCTTAGTAGCTTCAAAAGAAGATACTCCACGGTATATGTATGAAAAAATGAATTTTAAACTGGTTGGAGAAACAAAAATGATTCGTAAAATG
>CAYOYG010000172.1:0-1973 GCA_964408135.1 uncultured Eubacteriales bacterium
AGCGGGATTCATTCATTTCTATGAAGATCGTTATTTTGCTCAGTTTCTCAATGTAACAAATCTTCCTATCCACCTTTGTCATACGGCTATGATTATTATGCCTTTATGCTTAATTTGGAAAATGGAAAAAGTATTCTATTTCACCTATTTTATTAATGTCCTTGGTGCATTGATTGCATCGATTATGCCGAACATCAATATTGAAATAATGCATCCAGATATGATTGGATTCTGGTGGACACATATGCTGGATTGTTTCTTACCAATCTTGATTGTCGCTTTAGGTGTGTATCCTCGTCCAAACTTCAAACGATTCCGTTATTCGGTGGTCGCATTTCTTGTCTATTTCATTTTAATTTTGTTTATCAATGCTTGGTTTACGAATTATGGCAGTGTCGATTATTTCTTCTTAAATAGTTCTTATGTTGTTGACCAATTGCCTTTTGGTAAAGGTATCCGCAATTTCACCTTTACTTTCTACATAGGAAACCTGCGCTTTGTGCTATATCCGATTTATCAAGCAACTATCTTTGCCGGTTATGTTGGCTTGACGATTGTTCAATGGTTTGTCTATGAAGCATTCTTCGATGTAGCTGCCTTCTTGAAAGATATTCAAAGTAAAAAAGCTGCGAAAAAACAAAATATCTTGCAATTATTTGCGGATTTAAAAGGCCGACCTATCGAAGAACCAGTGAATCCGGAGGGAACTGAAATGATAAAGATTAGTAATTTCTCAAAAGCCTATGGCAATAGTAAAACCAAAGCCGTCGATCATTTCTCACTCGAGATTCATGCCGGAGAAGTTTTTGGGTTTCTTGGTCATAATGGCGCTGGGAAATCAACATTGATTAAATGTATGGTTGGAATTCAACCACTGAGTGAAGGCAAAATTGAAATTTGTGGTTATGATATCATGCGGCAACCAATCCAAGCAAAAGCGGAGATTGGCTATGTGCCAGATCACTATGCTTTATATGAAAAATTAACTGGAAGAGAATACGTGAATTATGTCGCTGACCTTTACAATGTCACAAAAAAAGATCGTGATGAACGCATTCAAAAATACGTTAAAATGTTTGCTTTGGAACAAGCGTTTGATCAAAAAATGAAATCCTATTCCCATGGGATGAAACAAAAGATTACGGTCATCTCTGCGTTAGTTCATAATCCGAAAGTTTGGATTCTGGATGAACCATTGACGGGTCTTGATCCAACAAGTGTTTTCCAAATTAAAGAATGCATGAAAGAACATGCCAAACAAGGCAATATTGTCTTTTTCTCGAGTCATATTATCGATGTTGTCGAAAAAGTCGCCACGCGCATCTGTATCATTCGTAAAGGGAAACTACAAGTTGTTAAATCCCTCAGTGAATTAGCAAGTGAAGGCATGACCTTAGAACAACTCTATTTAAAATACGTTTCATTAGGAGATACGAACGATGGTAAATAAGACCTTAATTCTCATCAAGATGCAGTTGCGCGATTTGATGGAAGTGGATTGGCTTCGTTCACGAAGGAAAGCCCTCTTCAAAATCGTTTTTACTGTGGTTGGAATTGCGGTATTTACCGGTATCATCGCCCTTGCTTTAAAACTACTTTATACCTTAACGGGGATTTTAGTGACAAAAAACCTATTAACATTTGTTTTATGCTTACTATTGATATTGTCCTTAATATCGTGTACTGGAGGGTTAAATAAATCCTTGTATCGTTCCAGCGATAATATCTTATTATTAAGCTTTCCAACTCGACCAAATCAAGTTTATATTTCAAAACTGATTGTCTATTATCTTTATGAGTTACGAAGAAACCTAGGATTTTTCTTATCTTTCTTTATCGGCTATGGCATCTTTGCCAATGCAGGTTTTGCCTATTATATAACAATCATTCTTGTTTACTTATTAACCATTATCTTACCAGTATTAATTGGCGCATTACTTTCGATACCATTGATGCTGGCAAAACATTTTATC
>CAYOYG010000173.1:0-1919 GCA_964408135.1 uncultured Eubacteriales bacterium
AGACGAATTAAACGAAGCAGAAGCCTTTATCGACTTTTTATATACGAGTGATGTCGATGGTATCATCGTCCAAGATATCGGTCTTGTGGCCTATGTAAGACATCATTATCCAGATTTTAAAATCGTGGCGTCGACCCAAATGAATATTCATAACCTCGAAGGGGCGAAATGGGCGAAGCAACAAGGTATAGCACGGATTGTGGTGGCGCGAGAAATGGATAAAGACATGATTGCTCGCATTAAAAAGGAAGTCGATATTGAAATCGAAGCCTTTTGTCATGGGGCTTTATGTGTTTCGTATTCCGGGAATTGTTTATTAAGTTCTTTTATTGGGAAACGTAGTGGGAATCGTGGTAAATGTGCCCAACCATGTCGTCTACTGTATCAAATGGAAAAAGATGGAAAAGTGATGGATAAACCATTACCACTATTATCCACCAAAGAATTAATGACATTACAAGAACTACCCTCTTTAATGGCGGCAGGGGTCGATTCACTTAAGATTGAAGGCCGGATGAAAAGCCCGGAATATGTCGCGTTAACCACGCGGATATATAAAGAAGCGGTGCAACAATATCGTAAAAATCCGACATATACGATCGATGAAGCAACGATTCGTCAACTCGCCTCTTCCTTTAATCGTGATTTTACCAAAGGTTATATCAACTTTGAAAAAGATTATCAGGTCATCCATGGTAAAAGTTCCAACCATCAAGGAATCTTAATTGGTAAGGTCATTGGAGTGAATTATAATAAAATTTTGATTGCTTTAAGCGATAGTCTATCGATCGAAGATGGGATACGGATTAAAGATGAACAAGGTGAAATGGGTTTTATTGTCAACCAATTTTATATAAATCGTCAATTAACCAAACAAGCTAGTCCAGGCAATAGTATTGAAATCGAAGTAAAACAACCAGTATCCATGGGGGCCAGTGTATATAAGACCGTTGATAGTGTCCAAAATAAAAATCTACAAAAGACCTATGATAAAGAATATCGTAAGGTGCCTTTAAAAGCTTACTTTCAAGCCATCGTTGGCCAACCATTTTATGTCGAGTGTAGCGATGGACATCATACAGTATTTCATCGCAGCCATTATGTCGTTCAAGCGGCCATGAATGCGCCGATGAATGCCGATATGATTTATGAAAAATTAAATAAACTGGGGAATACACCTTTTGTCCTTGAAGAATCACCAAATTTTGATGTGATTGGCTTACCAATGATTCCCATCAAAGTTATCAATGAAGCGAAAAATGATTTGATTGAACAACTAACCACGTTACGTAAAACCGTATATAAACGTGCAGGTCGAAAAGAAGGACAACGCTTACCTCTTTCTCCAGTAAAAGGGACAGAACCAATTATCAGTGTCAAAGTGCATACACTCGTCCAACTGAAAGTCGTCTTTGAACTGGGCGTAAAAACGATTTATATCGATGATGAAGTTATTTTAGCCCAAGCCCAAAAACTTTATCCGAGTAATAACTTTATTTTTGCCTATCCGCGTATCGTCGAAAACTATCGAAAATTTGATACATTTTTGCAAAATATTGAATACAAGAATGGTAATATTATGATTGCCGAAATTGGGGGATTGCATCGATCTTTACCCGATGCGAAAATGGATGCTTATATGAATACGATGAATCATGAAGCGTTAGCGTATTATCTTCATCATGGTAGCCAAGTCACTTTTTCGTTAGAAAGTCATTTTGAGAACACCAAAAATGTGCTTAAAGCTTTTTTCGATACCTATGGTTTTCAGCCCAATGTCGCCCATGTCGTTTATGGCTATATGGATGCGATGCTATTAAAGTATTGTCCCATCGCTTATAGTAATCAGATTAAGGTGAAGCATTGTCAAGAATGTCGCCAACACGATTATGCATTACTCGATCGTTTAGGGTATCGTT
>CAYOYG010000174.1:0-1891 GCA_964408135.1 uncultured Eubacteriales bacterium
GTGTCCTCCGATTCATGCTTATATCTTACCATAATTTTCTTTAGAAAAAACGATAAATTTATGAACTGTGTAAGACAATAAAAAAAAGAGCAGTGCCTTCAACTACTCTTTTGATTGATTTTTCTTATGTAATTCCGTTTTGATTTGATTAAATCGATCTCTCCCCAAATTGGCGCGATAAGCAAAGATCGTAGAGACTAAGAAAATGATTCCTGGTAAAAAAGCTAATGTGATACGTATTGCGAATAATGCAGAATCAGATTGAACGACAACTTGAGTACCATACGTTTCTTTGTAACCAAAGATCCCCAGTATACTCATTACTAACCACATACTAAATCCCGAAGCGAATTTATACAAGAACTGGGTAATTCCATAAAAAGCACCTTCCCGTTTTTCACCATTGACATACTCATCCACTTCGACGACATCCGGCAAACTAGAAAATGGCAATATTTGAATCGCAGACATCCCCATTCCAACCCCGGCACACATGAGACCTAAACCGATAGCACTATGGGGACGGATAAACATCACAGTCATCAAAACTGCGGTCACAAAAAACGCAGCTATCGTGTAAACTTTATGCTTACTATATCGCTTAGATAAATAGACCCAGAGTGGTGAAATTAAGATAGCAATAACCAATGGTAAAGCCACAAAAATCATTGAAGTATCTCCCCCGCCAAAACCTAATGTATCGTTAACAAAGAAGATAAATATTCCCATAATAATATCAAAACCAACCATACTTAAAACATAATAAGCAGCAATGTTACGAAATTCTTTTAAGCGGAAAAACTCTCTTAATGTTTGGATAAATCCTTTTTGGTTTCCTGTTTCTTCACGATTGGTTTCTCGCGTTCCAAGTGCACAGACGAACATGACAATAAAGGCGATAATCCCAAAGATGATTCCAGCCCATGTGTATGCCATCCGTTCGCTACCAAATATTCCATAGAGGATACTTGTTTCTCCATCCGCTAATAAAGCAAAAACAGCGGCGCCTAATATGATTCCAACATTGGCTAATACGATGCGATAACCATTCAACGATGTTCTTTCATCATAATCATCTGTCATATTAACGGTCAATGAATTATATGGAATGTAAACAATCGTCCATGTTGTATTATAAACCAAATAAACACCTAGGAAATATAAGAAGCGAATCATTTGTGGTGTATCATTACGAAACGGTGTCAGCCACAAAAGCATAAAAGCCAATCCATATGGCAGTGCAAAGAAAAGCATATAGACTCTTCTTTTCCCATACTTTGACTTGGTCCGATCTGAAATTCTCCCCATCATATAGTCGGTAATGGCGTCCCATAAGCGAGCAACAATAAATATGATTCCAGCTAAAAATGGACTAATTCCTCCAACTTTAACAAAGAAATAAGCTAAAAAGAAACTGATACTAGCAATCATTATATTACCGGACAAATCACCTAAACCATAAATTACTTTTGCTTTGCGTGTTAATTTACTCATATTCCTACCTATTCAATAAATTTCTTTCCTTTTTTTATTGCATCTATCATCCATTTCGGCTGATTATCATCGTTTTCTAGTTCGACCATTAGTTGTTGCTCTTCTTTGGTTAAACCAACTTTAGAAAGTAAGTCCGGACGATGTTTTTTTGTTATACGAAGACTTTCTTTTAAATTGTATTTGTTGATAGCCTTATGATTGCCACTAAAGAGAATGTCCGGAATTATTTTACCTTCATAATCCCGAGGCAATGTGTATTGAGGATGTTCTAGTAAGTAAGAATCAAATGATTCACGTTCCAAAGAAGCACTGGTAATTGCTCCGTCGAGTAAGCGAATAACCGCATCACTAACGACCATTGCCCCTAATTCACCACCTGTTAAAATGTAATCCCCTA
>CAYOYG010000175.1:0-1869 GCA_964408135.1 uncultured Eubacteriales bacterium
CTGAAATCATTTTCAAACTTCCCATGATCAAGTTCAGAAAGCTTACGAACTATAGCCATCGCACATTCATATGTATCTTCCAGTTTAATGTCTTCGAATGGTTTGAATGCCGTGTCCAGTACTTTCGGGAAAGTTTTTACTAAGCTTTCTACGTCTTCAAACTCACCAATATCCTCCGGATCGTAGTTGAGTGCTTCCTTGTAATTTTGAAACACCCCTACATAATCCACAATTCGGCCAAACTCTTTTGATAGTTTTGTGACTTTATCGTCATAGGGTCGATTCGTTCTCGCGACCGCTTGTAGAAGGTTATGGTCACGAAGTGGGCTATCTAAATACATGGTTTGCTCTATGGGTGCATCAAACCCTGTAAGGAGCATATTGCATACGATTAATACTTTTAGATTGTTACCAAGTTTTTGTTCTTCCTCTGTAATTCTTCGCTTAAATTGTTTGATTAGTTTTTTTCGCTCGGCGTCTTCTTTATAATGGTCTTTAAATAGTTCGTAACGGTCGCCTTCATCGTAAGCTCCAGTAGAAAAGATGATGGTAATCTCGGAACGGTCGAAATACTTTAGCAACTCGTTGTAATAAAGAACACAAGCTTCTTTATCACATGCTACAATTTGTGCTTTGTAACCTTGGGGCTCTAACATTTCACGGTAGTCAGTGGCAATATCTTTTGCCAAAGTTTCAATTCTTTCAGGATGTTTTAGAAATACTTTCCATGGTTGAACCCGCTTTTCAACCAGTCGCTTTTCATCCTCATTGAGTTCGGCAGTTATTTCATCATACCCTTGTTTCAATTTATTTTTATCAAGAAACCATTCTATTGGTCCAAAAGTGTATCGAATTGGTTTGGTAGCTCCATCGTCTATTGCATCTTTAATGCTGTATCGATCCAAATAATATTCATGGTCACCCTGCTTTCTAACAATTCCGAATTCTTGATGGGTCTTTGGAATAGGTGTACCCGTAAATGCGAACCGTTTAGCATTAGGCAATACGGCCTGTAATTCCATTTGAAAATCACCATACTGTGTCCTATGGGCTTCGTCGATCAGAATGATGATATTATCGCGTAGGTCTTGACGATCGCCCAGCTCCCTGAATTTTTGAATGGTAGTTATAAACACTCCTGCTGGAGCATTATCAATAATATATTTCAAATCTCCAATATTGTTTACTGGTCGCGCATTAGGAAACTCACAATCGTCAAATGTTCCACCTATCTGTTCACGTAAGTCTTTTCGGTCAACTACGATATAAACTGTTGGATCTTTCAATTCCTTAGCTTGCCTTAGTTTAAATGCTGTATAAAGCATTGTCAGACTCTTCCCTGATCCTTGAGTATGCCAAATTACTCCCTGCTTCAATTCACTATCCACTACTCGGGAGGTAATTTTATTTGCTGCTCTTAGTTGTTGATAGCGAGCTACCTTTTTTATTATTTTACCCTCACTGCGCTCAAAAACCAAAAAGTGCTGCAAAATATCCAGTACTCTTGCGGGTTGGAGCAGTCCTATAATACCAAGTTTCATCCGTTCCAACACTTCTCCGTTTGGCAGTCTGTCAACATCAAAATTCCAAAGACCATCCTTAGGGTCTTGATATGTGCGGCACAAGTCATTTTTGGGATCAAGTATTGGGTTTCTTTGCGTTATATCCAATAGTGTATCTTTCCACTCATTAAAATATGATGTCGACGCTCCTGGTATACCATATTTTGTAATCCTGCCATTACAGGCTACACCAAAAGCATGACATATATACAACTTATCTGCTCGTTGGTCGTAGGTAGAAAACTGTTTAACGCCTTCCATCCAATTAGTGCCTTTTCGAGCTCGTTGTTTGGCTTCAATTGGGACC
>CAYOYG010000176.1:0-1852 GCA_964408135.1 uncultured Eubacteriales bacterium
CCATTTTATCGCAAATTGTCAATGTTATTTATAATTTGACGGATACTTTTTTTATTGGAAAAACCGGGAATCCTTATCAAGCGGCAGCGGTCAACATTGGCTTTCCACTGTTCTTTATGTTTATTGTTATCGCCAACCTATTTGGGATGGGTGGTGGCTCCTTAATCTCACGTCTGCTTGGCAAAAAAGAATATGATAAAGTTAAAAATGTATCGGCCATCAGTTTTTATCTTGCCTTGTTATTTACTGTTGTCTATTCCTTGATTGTTTTACTTTTTATGGATCAAATCATGGTCTTGCTTGGAGCAAGTGCTAATACTATCGGATATGCCGAAGACTATGCGATGTGGGTGGTCGTTATCGGAGGAGTACCAACGGCATTATCTCTCGTCATTGGCCATCTATTACGTTCAGAAGGATATTCCAAACAAGCTAGCATTGGTTTAGCCCTTGGGGGGATATTAAATGTTATCCTTGACCCCATCTTTATGTTTACCTTCGGTTTAGAAATCAAAGGAGCGGCGATTGCGACGATGCTTTCCAATCTTGTCTCTTTAATCTATTTCTTAGTAATTATCTTCAAACTAAAAAAACAAGGTCATCTTCATATGGCATTACAAATCAAAGATTTAAAGTTGAAAAAAGAATGGTTAATTCCTGTTTTAGCCATTGGGATACCAGCCGCCACCGCTTCTTTATTTAATTTAATCTCCAATGTGTTTATTAATAATCTAGCGGCCGGCTATGGGGACATCCAACTAGCCGCGATCGGGATTGTACGTAAAATCGACACCATTCCTTTGTCGATTAGTATCGGTATAACCCAAGGACTTGTCCCTTTAATTGGGTATAACTATGCGGCTAAAAACTATAAACGCATGAAAAGTTTTAGTCATTTTGGTATGGGCGTTGTTATGATTTTTTCCATGCTGTGTGTTATTCTATTTAATCTATTTCCGGGTCCAATCTTCCGCTTCTTTATGGAAGAAGCACAAACACTATCGTATGGGACTCAGTTTTTACGGATTGCTGTTTTAGCAACACCAATTATGGGTGTGAACTTTATTATCAACACCAGTTTCCAAGCGATGGGCAAAGGCCCTCAATCGATGTTGTTATCGATTAGTCGACAAGGACTCATCAATATTCCATTGTTATTGTTGATGAATCACTTCTTTGGTCTATATGGTATTGTTTGGACACAACTCCTATCGGACTTATTAACCCTTACTATCGGGTTAATTCTCTATAGTGTCACGACCAAGCGTTTGCATTTAAATGATCAAGAATCCATCGAAGTCGTCAAGAGTTCATAAATAGTAGAACTCTTTTTTATTGTAGACTTAAAACAATCAAGACTTGGGCTGGGTAATAAAATAACCACATTAGATTCAAGGGAAATTGAAGCAGAATTCGAAACAAATCAATCGAATATAAATTAAGAGTTATATAGGGTTGTAGACTATTTAGTCCCACTAATAAATCACAACATAAGAAGAGCAGTAAACCAATAGCAAACACCATGTTTTTTCGTCCTTGCATCCAAGCAAAGAGGACATTACATAGTAATTGAGCAAGATAAAACAAGGTAGCAAAAGCAAGTAGGTCATAGCTATCTTTTGTGACGATAAGACCGATGAATTGTAATACCAAAGTAATCAAAAGTCGCATCCACAAGGATTGCTTTTTTTGTTTTGGGTTAAATGATAATAAAAGCCGCCACGCATACAATCCTTGAACAATAATAAAAACCGATACTCCAATGACTTCTTGACCATTTGGCCATAGTAAAAATGTATCGGCGACGGCTGTTCCTATAAGAGCTAGAATCACCAGTTGATGATCCATTTGG
>CAYOYG010000177.1:0-1846 GCA_964408135.1 uncultured Eubacteriales bacterium
TTCTGCCAACTTTGATTGATGAAGGAGCGATAAAAAGTCGCCTCGGTCACTATGATTTTGTCTTGTTTTTAGATAAAGATCGTCATATCTCATATATGCTGGAAAAAGCTGGCTATCGTTTATTTAATCCAGCTCATTCGATTGAATTATGTGATGATAAAATGTTGACGTATATCACCCTAGCCAATCAAGGTCTACGCTTACCAAAAACCATTTCTTCACCGATTCTCTATCCCAATCTAGACGATCATGATTTTATACCAAAGGTAGTTCAAGAGATTCCATTTCCTATCGTGGTAAAAGAATGCCATGGTTCGCTGGGAAAACAAGTTTATAAAGCCGACAATCTTGAGCAATTAATGGTCTTACGCGAAAAGTTGAAATATCTACCTCATCTCTACCAAGAATTGATTCAAACTAGTTACGGTCGTGATGTGCGGGTTATTGTGATTGGTGGAAAAGCGGTGGCTGCTATGCTACGAGTTTCTACAACGGATTTCCGTTCCAATATCGGTATGGGTGGAAAAGGATACCCCCATATTTTATCACCACGATATCGTGAAGTTGCGGAACAAATTGCTGCGATTATGCAATTGGATTATTGTGGAATTGATTTATTAATCGGACCAGATGATGAACCGATTATTTGTGAAGTAAACTCGAATGCTTTCTTTGAAGAAATTGAAAAAGTAAGTCATGTGAACATTGCAAAAATGTATGCTGATCATATTAATAAGAAAGTCTATGGAGGACAATAACCTATGAAAGTTCGTGTGAAACGCATTAATTCTTTGTTAAGTAAGCGCGAGATTGTTGTTAGTGATCCGCATGCTTCACCAGAATTATTTGAAAGATTATTAGCGAAAGTAAAATTTGGCAGCGATGATACGTTGTTTATTCTTGGTGATTTCATCGAAAAAGGGAAACATTCTTTAGCTATGCTTCGCTATGTTATGGAATTAGCAAAGAAACCAAATGTTCATGTATTAATGGGGAATTGTGAAAACATTTATCTTGATTGTGGTCGTAGTGAACCTTTTATGCGCATCACCTATTTTTTGCGCAACTATTATACGCTGGGCCGGGAAATTTTTAAGTTAGCAGGTAAAGAAATAACCCCCGAAACAAACGTTCATGAATTTTATGATTTGTTGGAAAAAGACTATCCAGAAGAATTGGCTTTTTTAGCGAGTTTACCTCATATTATTGAAACTCAATTTTATACATTTGTTCATGGGGGAATCGATCCAAATATTCCACTAGAAGAACAAGAAGATATCAAAGTAATGAAATGGGATAATTTTCGCCAAGAAGGCTATCGTTTTTCTAAATTTTTAGTTTGCGGTCATTGGCCAACCATTAATTACTGCCATGGAATTGCCAACTGTAATCCGATAGTCGATTATTCGCACCAAATTATCTCCATTGATGGGGGATATGGTATTAAAAGTTTTGGGCAAATCAATGCACTAATTATTGAAAAACAAGATCACTTCAGTCATCAATCGGTCGATGATCTTACCTATGTCAAAGTCTATGAGGATCAAGTGGCCAACCGACAAGATGCTTTCACGATTGCTTATCCCGATGGTGAGATTCGTATTCTGGAAGAAGGAGAAGAATTTCATGTTTGTCTCCATGTTAGCAGTGGTCGTAAAATGCGGGTTTTAAAAAGCCTAATTTATGAGATGTCGGATAAATTGTATTGTAGTGATGCGACCAACTTTATGCTCACCGCCTATCCTGGTGATTGGGTTGGTATTATCGAAAAAACGAGCCAATACACACTCGTTAAAAAAACCGGGATTGTTGGTTGGATTAAAAATTCGAAATTAGATAAGGAGAC
>CAYOYG010000178.1:0-1826 GCA_964408135.1 uncultured Eubacteriales bacterium
CAGGTATCAGTAAAAACATTATAGCCCTTGCTTATCTTTTTGGTGATGGTTATACCAATATCTTATATCCGACCTGTGGAACACTCATCATTGGTTTAGGTCTAGCCGATGTTAGTTATATCCAATGGGTTAGAAAGACCTGGAAGTTCCAAGTTGGACTATTTACTCTCTCTTCGTTATTCCTTTTATTCGCTGTCTATATTGGATTATAATGAAAGAGGGTGTTTTAATGAATTTTGCAACAACAAGATGTTTCATACGACCATTCGAAAAAAAAGATATTCCTATTTTTATGCTCTATCGTAATAATCTTGAATGGATGCGTTATCAAAGTTTTAAAGGTTTGACTTATGAACAATATGAAGCCATATTGCTACAACCTTTAAAGCTGGAAAATGGCATGCAATTGGCCATTATATCGAAAGAGAGTCAACAAATAATCGGCGATTTATTTCTTTGCAAGAAAAATCAAACCTTAACCATTGGATATACCATTCATCCTACCTATGCGAATCAAGGCTATGTAAGCGAAATTGTTCAATCATTGGTCGAACTACTCGAAAGACAATATCCGGACTGTGAAATTGTCGCTATGACAGATAAAGATAATTTTGCATCAAAAAAGGTCCTACTCAAAAATAATTTTGAGTATGAGACCTTCATCCAAGAATACGATAGTGAACTATTTAAATATCATAAGAAATGAAAAAGGCTCGCGCTTTTTTTTATACATCAACACCAAGAAAAACTTTTATTAATGTACCGATTCCAAAAGAAATAATCGCAACCCCTAAACTAATGGCAATCATTTGCCAGAAGCGCTTTTTAAATGGCGTGGATTTTGCAATCGAAACATACCAGTTAAAAAAGAAAATAATTAAGATGACGATGGCAAGCATAACACCAAGTGAAATAAATGGTTGATTTGGAATTACTAGATATGGAGTGACAAGTAGGGCCACGGTAACTAAATACGCGATGCCAGTATAGATGGAGGACTTAAGCGCATTTGGCAAATCATCGGCTTTCGAACTAAGATATTCAGATGCTGCCATCGATAGTGAAGCAGCAATACCAGTAATTAAAGCGGATAATGAGATGATTTTAGGATTGGCAATCGCAAATGTTAAACCAGCTAATGTTCCTGTTAATTCGACTAAAGCATCATTTAAGCCTAGAACCATCGAACCAACATAATTTAATCTTTCTTCATCCAACATCCCAATGAGTTCAATTTCATGAGCATCTTCTTCCATAGAGATTTTGGCGGCTTCATCGATATATTGTTTGATGGAATCATAAAATGCTTTTGATTTTTCTTCCGCATTTTCCATAATCTTTAAGGCAAATGTATAACCAAGTATTACACTAATCAAGTAGTAAAAAAATACTTTGAGACGATAACCAGATTTTAATTCTCCCAAGTAATCACTCCAAATTTGATAATGATGTAATTCTTGTTGGGCAATCTTCTCAAGAATTTCTTTGTTTTCTTGTTTCTTCATTCGTTTCGCAATTTTATGATAGACTAGATAACCAATTAATTCATCTTTTTGCATTTGACGAATTTGCTTTTCGATTTGCTTTGGGTATGTTTTCATATTATCACCTACACTCATTCATAGTATAAAGCCGAGGGGTGAAAATGTCGATTCCTTTTCTTGCTATTTAGAAGACAAAACTACTAATGATGAAAGCAATAATCGGCAGAAGACTACCAATGATGACTTCTTTTGTATCGTGACTTTTTAATCGAAAGGAGGCAAAAGCGACCATGACAAGGATAATATAGCCAAATACATACCACCAAGAGACAAGAACCGATA
>CAYOYG010000179.1:0-1824 GCA_964408135.1 uncultured Eubacteriales bacterium
ATTTGTTTGCCTATGATGTTTATGTTGCTTCCTCCAATGGAGAAACATGGAAACCAAAAACCAATGGAGCTAGTCTATCCAGTGTTTGTCAGTTTAAAAATTAAGAGTGGAAACACTCTTTTTTTAATGCAGAAAAATACAAATATAAATACCAAGAAAGTGCAATATACTCCCACCAAGAACAAAGAAATGCCAAATAAAATGATGATATTTAAAGATAATTACTGCATAAAAAAGAACACCAAGGGTATAACTGGCTCCCCCAAGGAGAATCATCGTCACTAACATAGAAGAGAATTGATGAATTTGCGGCATAAAAAACACGCCACTCCATCCGATTAACAAGAAGAGAATTAAATGAACAATTTGAAAGCGATTCGGCCAGATTGCTTTGGTAACAATTCCAAGAATCGTCAATGTCCATTGAATGATAAAGATTATCCATCCAACTTTTCCTCCTATCACAAGGAGTAGGATGGGGGAAAATGTGGCAGCTATGAGTGTATAAATGGAGATGTGATCTAGACGTTTATAAACTCTTTTCACGGTTGTATCGCGTTTAAATGCGTGATACAACGTACTATTTATATATAAAAACAACATACCAAAACCAAACAATGCAGCACTAAAATACTCAAGAAAAGTGTGTGAATTAATCAATAGAAGTATGGTACCAACAATGGATAAAATAAAGCCAATTCCATGAGTAATGGCATTGCCTATTTCTTCTCCTAATGACTGAGGTTTTTTTCGAAAATCACGCATCGTTAATCTCTCCCATTTCTGCGTAGTATTATAGCATTATAACCTTGAAAATGCGATAGAAATTGAAAAAATGGCGATTTCAAAAATTTCGTTTGCAAAAATACAAGAATTGTTTAAAATAGTAAAGAGGTGTTTTTATGCGAAAAGTGATTATTTCATGTGATTCAACCTGTGACCTTGGCGTCGAAACGATTCATTATTTTGGCATCAACATTGTGCCGCTATATATCACTTTTGGTAATGAAATGCTGAAAGATGGTGTTGACATCCGCAGTGATGAACTTTATGAACGTGTGAAAAATGAAAAAAAATTACCGAAAAGTTCAGCGCCTTCTCCGCATGATTATATAGAAAATTTTCAACCAATTATTGATAAAGATTATGATATCTTACATATCTCTATTGGCTCTGGGTTCTCTTCGGCTTATCAAAATGCGATTCTAGCTTCACAAGCCTTTCCTGAAGGGCGTATTTATGTCGTCGATGGAGAAAATCTGTCTTCCGGTTCAGCTTTATTAGCATTAAAGGCCTGGAAGATGAAAAGTGATGGTATGAGTGTTGCTGAGATTTATCAAGCAATTAACCCGCTCAGAGAAAAAGTACGTAGCCAATTTATTATAGATACGCTAGATTATTTGCATAAAGGTGGCCGTTGTAGTAGCATGACAAAGATTATTGGATCTTTACTCAAGATTAAACCGAATATCAAAGTCGTCAGTAATTCAATGCAAGTGGCCCGACGAGCTCGTGGAATTCGCCAAGGGATTATGATGATGTTAAATGATGTTGAATCCGATTATTTATACCTTGATCGTGATTTTGTGATAATTGGTCATTCTCAAGCTGAAAAAGAAGTTATGCGACTATACGAAGACCTATTGAAATTAGGTATAAAACGTGAAAGTATTATTATTATGGAACCAGGATGTGTGGTATCCACTCACTGTGGTCCAGGAACAATCGGTGTCTTTTACTTATTAAAATAGGAGATAATTATGAATCGTATTGAAAAAGTACAAATGATTATGAGTCGTCGCAGTATAGATCAGATTATTGTCA
>CAYOYG010000180.1:0-1824 GCA_964408135.1 uncultured Eubacteriales bacterium
ACCACCAGTTAGTTTTAGACTAAAGTTTGGATTACTATATTCAGTGACATTACCACTCGTTGTTTTTGTAATATTGTTCAACATTTCATTCTCAATTAAAAAGAATAAATATCCTAATGCACGAAAGCGTAGAGACGATAAAGATGAATTGTAATAAACTTTTTGGTAAAAATAAGGGGTATAATCTTCTTCAAATACATATATTTTATTATTATTGTAATACATAAAATTATTGCCATCGATATAACGTCCCGCTGATTTACTTGTCCAATAAGTAGAATCTGGTTGAGCACTATACACATCAATGTTGTTGGAAATATAGACCAAGCGATTGATCGAATCATTTTCTGAATACACACTCATCGCCTCAATAATTTCAAAAAAGTTATTGAGGTGAGTTGTTTTGTTGTTGGTCATTTGTGGTAGAGCACTAACTAATGGAATACCTGTGACATCTTGCGGATGCTCGTAGGAAAATACGACTTCGCGGGTAAAGGTATAGGCCTGACTACCTAAAGTAGCATTTTTTAAGGCGTGATCGGCATCGGTAGCTAAAGTGAGGGAATAAATATGCGGGAATATTTTTGCTTCCACATATAGATTGTTTTCACTAGCGCCTTTATTGAAGGTAATGGTTTCACTAAATAAGAAGTTTTTTAGTTCAATTTCATAAAAAGCATTGAAGCTCATTAATAAGAATCGCTCCAGAGTCGCTTCGGCTCGATTAATATAATTGGCTCCATAATACACATAGCCATTATAATACACTATTTCATTATTATGAATATTACTATAATACAAAGAACCTTTTTTCTTAATGACATCGGTTTTTGCATACTCTACTTCATCATTTAATAATGTTTCATAGGCAATAATTGTATTCGCTTGCGCATTTAAACGTTCTTCTAGGCTCGTATAAAAATAGTGATACGCATCACGGCTTGATGCAACAGTAATATCTTCTGGGTCATTATGTTTGGGCGAACAAGCGGGGACAAGAAGGCTCAGTGCTGCAAAAAAAACTATTAATCTAGATTTTTTCATAACGATTTACCTCATGGTTTGTTTCTACCTTGATTATAAAAAATGTTCCAGAAAAAGTAAATATAATTCAAAGGGTTTTCAAAGGCTATTCAATCCTTTATACTATAATTTAGGTAGGTAATAAAAAAATGTCATTAAAAACAGAACAAAATTCATATAAAGTTATACCCCTCTGGCTTACCATTTTTGTTGTTTGTGCTTTTTCTTTGTTTTCCTGCCAACAAGAAAATCCACATTTTAAAAATATTGTGTTAATGATTGGCGATGGGTTGGGATTTAATCATATAAAAGTGGCGCAAACCTATCGTGAGGAAACAGGATTATTTATGCAGGATAAAGCTACTTTGACCGCTCAGGTTCGCACCTCCTCGCTCAATAATTTAATCACCGATAGTGCAGCAGCCGCCACGGCGATGGCTACTGGACACAAAGTCAATAATGGTGAAATCGCTTATCATGATGGAACAGAATATGAAACTATCCTTGAACTAGCGGAAAGAAATTTAAAAGGAACGGGTGTTATTGCTACAGAAGGGCCTTATGGAGCAACTCCCGCGAGTTTCACTTCTCATAGTGAATCACGCTCCAACATCGATAGTATTACCCAACAACAAATAAGTAGCGATATCGATTTGTTTTTGGGAGCTGGTCAAACCTATTATGATGGATTCAGTAATGCAATATTTAATAATCGCCGTTATACGAATAATTTTAGCGAACTTAATTCTTGGTTAGATCTTGGTAAAACGAGCGTAGAAACTCAACGATTTTTGGGGGCTT
>CAYOYG010000181.1:0-1814 GCA_964408135.1 uncultured Eubacteriales bacterium
TTACTATTGATGATATAAAAATTGACTTTTTCACGACAACACTCTCGTTACCTGATTCGCTTGGTATTGCTTTTGATACACCTAATCGTCGTATCGTTACCACAGGTGATTTTAAAATTGACTTAACCCCAGTCGGACCAAAAATCGATTTACAAAAAATCGCTGCCATTGGCGCGAAGGGAGTTACTCTTCTGATGAGTGATTCTACCAATGCTGAAGTAGAAGGTTTGAGTCTTAGTGAAAAGATGGTTGTACAATCCATTCACGAAGTGTTTCGGAACGCTCCAGGTCGATTAATTATTGCTACTTTTGCTTCAAATATCCATCGAATTCAACAAATCGTTGAAGCGGCAGTTACTTTTAAACGCAAGATTTTGATTGTCGGTCGTTCCATGGAAAAGACCATTTCAATTGGTCGAAAATATGGTTACATTCGTTGTCCTGATTCTTCCATTATTGAACCGGAAAATTTAAAACAATATCGCTCAAGTGAACTCATGATTATTTGTACCGGATCCCAAGGTGAACCTTTGGCTGCACTTTCACGGATTGCCAATAATGCCCATAAAATATTAAAAATTATTCCTGGAGATACCGTTGTCTTCTCCTCGAGTCCAATTCCTGGTAATACACAAAGTGTCAACCGGGTTGTTAACTCGTTAAGTCGTCAAGGAGCCGATGTTTTAACAAACTCCATTTTAACCAATATTCATGCTTCGGGTCACGCTTCGAAAGAAGAATTAAAGTATATGTTGAGTTTGATTCAACCAAAGTATTTTATGCCAATTCATGGTGAATATCGTATGTTGAAAATTCATGCTCAAATTGCGGAATCAATCGGTGTGCCAAAAGCGAACACCTTTACCTTATCGAATGGGAATGTTGTTCTCTTATATAAAGGTGAATGTCGCTTGGGTCAAGTTGTTGAAACCGATGATATTTATGTAGATGGAAAAGATGCTTCCGGCTTATCCACTGCCGTTATTCGCGACCGAAAGGTATTAGCGAGCGATGGTGTTATTACCGTTTTAGTTTCAATGGACTCAAGAACGAATTCTCTCCTTTGCTCTCCGCAAGTTCTCTCACGTGGATTTATGTTCCTAGATGAAAGCAAAGAATTCATGAAAAAAGCCAGTCGTGTCGTTGAAGAATCCTTGCATGATTTGTTCAAAGGAAAAGTAAACTTCCAATTGGTGAAAAATACTATTCGGACTTCCCTAGCCGCCTTTATTTACGATAACACAAATCGTAATCCAATGATCATACCTGTCATTATGAATCGTCGGGTAGATGATGCAGAAAAATTGGAAACTTCAACCAAACGCAAGTCTTCCAATCGTGCCACTCAAAATGAGGTTTGATTTATGATTATTCTAGCGAGCAACTCGCCACGGCGAAAAGAATTATTACAGATGATGAATATTCCATTTAAAGTTCATGTTAGCTCAGTGGATGAAAGCAAGTATTCAACCCCCTCTTTACGCGATTTACCACTTTTATTAAGTCAACAAAAGGCACAATCAGTGGCCTTATTGTACCCTAGTGACACCATTATTGGTGCAGATACTGTTGTATTATTGAACAATCAAATTTTAGAAAAACCAGTCGATGATCAAGATTGTTATCGGATTTTACGGTTATTGTCGAATAAAACGCACGAAGTCATCACCGCCGTAACCATTGTTCATAATGGCAAAACTAAATCTTTCACCTCTTCTTCGCTGGTCACTTTTTATCCCCTTACCGATGATGATATCTATCGCTACATTGAATCAAAAGAGCCTTATGATAAAGCAGGAGCCTATGCGATTCAA
>CAYOYG010000182.1:0-1805 GCA_964408135.1 uncultured Eubacteriales bacterium
ATGCGCCAAATTATCATGGATCACTATCAATATCCACGTAATCGAAAAGCAAATGCAGGCCCAGACTATCAAAAAATACACGTTGGTTCCGATGGTTGTATCGACAGCATCGATGTATATGCAAAAATTCAAGATGGTCATATTACGGATGTATCCTTTGATGGTGTCGCTTGTGCGATTTCGACTGCCTCCACCTCCATTATGAGCGAACTGCTGAAAGGCAAATCGATTGCGGAAGCAAATACCATCATTGATAATTATTTAAATATGATATACGAACGTCCTTATGATGAAGCCGTTATTGAAGAAGCCATCGTATTTCAAAATACACACAAGCAAGCGAATCGTATCAAGTGTGCCACGGTTAGTTGGCTAGGAATCAAAGAAATTATTAACAAATAAGTAGAGGAATTAAATGGAAAACAAAGATTATAAGTATGGTTTTAAAGATCAGGATGTTAGTATCTATAAAACCAATAAAGGAATCAACAGCGCGATTGTCGCTGAAATTTCAGCATTAAAGAAAGAACCAGAGTGGATGAGAGATTTTCGACTTCGTAGTTTTCAGCATTTTGAAAAGGCGAAACTACCTGATTTTGGCCCTAACTTACAATTTTTGGATTTCAATACTTACACCTATTTTATTCGTCCTGATTCCAAGGTTTCCCAGGATTGGAATGAAGTTCCTGAAACCATAAAAAACACATTTGATCGTTTAGGAATACCGGAAGCAGAACAAAAGTTTTTTGCTGGGGTTTCCACCCAATATGAATCGGAAGTTGTCTATCATAACATGCTAAAAGAGGTTGAAGAAAAAGGAGTTATTTTCCTTGATACAGATAGCGCCTTACGCCTTCACCCTGAATTATTTAAACAATATTTTAATTCAGTTGTACCTTATCGCGATAACAAATTTGCCGCCCTCAATGGAGCCGTTTGGTCAGGAGGTTCATTCATCTATGTGCCAAAAGGAGTGAAACTTGATAAACCACTCCAATCCTACTTCCGTATCAATTCGACAAAAATGGGGCAATTTGAACGCACATTAATCATTGTTGATGAAGGAGCAGACTTACATTATGTGGAAGGTTGCACCGCACCAACATACTCCTCGGAATCTCTACACGCTGCTGTGGTCGAGATCATTGTTAAAAAAGGGGCAAAATGTCGCTATACCACCATTCAAAATTGGTCAACCAACATCATCAATCTTGTCACCAAACGCGCGTATGTCGAAGAAGATGGAATGATGGAATGGATTGATGGCAATATTGGTTCACAACTCAATATGAAATATCCTGCTTGTATCTTAGCCGGTGATCGGGCCAAGGGTCATTGTATCTCCATCGCCGTAGCCGCTCAAGGCCAATATCAAGACGCCGGAGCCCGAATGATTCATTTAGCCAAAGATACATCGAGTATAATTATCTCCAAATCGATTGTCAGTCAAGGTGGGGTAGTTAACTATCGGGGCAAGGTTTTTATTGGCAAAAAAGCTACGAATACCAAATCGCATGTTGAATGCGATACTTTGATTCTAGATAACCTTTCAAAAACCGACACGATTCCAACCAATATCGTGGCCAACAATCAAGCCATTATTGAACACGAAGCCACCGTATCTAAGGTTTCTGAAGAACAATTGTTTTACTTAATGTCGCGCGGAATTAGCAAAGAAGAAGCAACCCAGATGCTTGTCATGGGATTTATTGAACCATTTTCCCGTGAATTACCGATGGAGTACGCCGTAGAACTCAATCAATTATTGAAACATAACATGGAAGGAAGTGTGGGATAATGGAGGC
>CAYOYG010000183.1:0-1784 GCA_964408135.1 uncultured Eubacteriales bacterium
AGCACCGATATTCATATGCCCTACTTCAGAATTGCCAATTTGGTGTTCAGGTAATCCAACCTCAAGACCAGATGCCTCAAGTAAGATAGGGGGATATTGAGCAAATAGACGATCGATATTGGGTTTTTTCGCTTTTAAAATAGCATTCCCATGCTCATGATTCGTAATCGCAAATCCATCCATAATACAAAGAACAACTGGTTTTTTCTTCATTGTTTTACCACCCATTAAATACGTTCGATTAATTGTAGGAAACTATCGACTTGTAAACTTGCCCCACCAACGAGGACACCATTTACATCTGAACATTGCATATATTCACGTACATTTTCGACTTTGACGGATCCGCCATAGAGAATCGCCACTTCTCGACTCACCGATGAATCATAGAGTTCTTTGATTAACTGACGAATATAAGCACAAATATCTTGTGCGATTTGACTCGAAGCATTTTTCCCTGTTCCAATCGACCAGACAGGTTCATAAGCGATAATTAAGCCACGCACATCTTCGACGGTAAGATTATTTAATCCTTGAACTATTTGTTCTTTAATAACTTGTTTTGTTTGCAGTGATTCATATTGAGCGAGGGTCTCTCCTACACAATAAATGGGTTGCATTTTACTATGAAGTAGTTGTTGCAACTTTTGATTGCAAGATTCATTGGTTTCCTGATTATAAAGCCGCCGTTCCGAGTGACCAATAAGACAAGCGCGAATGCCAATCTCTTGCAACATTGGAATACTAACTTCACCCGTAAAGGCTCCATTCGTTTTATAATGACAATTTTGAGCGGCGACAAGCAGATTTTTATTATTTTTAACAACATCCTTCAACGCTAAGTAACTTGGACAAATACCAACAATAATGCCATTTTGTTGATAAGTAGGTATCATTGGATTAATGGCATGAACAAAAGCAATCGCTTCTTCGATTGTTTTATTCATCTTCCAATTACCAATAACATATGTTTTTTTCATTTTATTCTCCTTGATTTTGAATAATATCAATACCAGGTAGATGCCCATCATTTTCAATCATTTCTAATGAGGCACCCCCACCGGTGGATACGTGAGAAAATTGCTTACTATATCCAAATTGAGCGCTTGCTGCTGCCGAATCACCACCGCCGATGACACTAAATGCACCGGTAATCGAAGTAATACTAGCACACAAGGACTTCGTTCCTTCGGCAAATTTTTCATTTTCAAAAACGCCCATCGGTCCATTCCAGAAAATTGTTTTAGCCCCTTGGAGTTCATTCGCAAACAACTGACGGGTTTTTGGTCCAATATCTAAAGCCATAAATCCTGGTTCGATAGATAGTCCTTCTGTGGTTTTAATTTGGGTGGGCATCGCAAAGTCATTTGCAATAATATGATCGATTGGTAAAACGATTTTACCTTTGGCTTTTTTAAGACAATTTCGCACAAAATCAAATTGATCTTTTTCCACTCTTAAAGTTCCTACATCATACCCTTGTGCGTTTAAGAAGGTATGACCCATCGCGCCACCAATCAATATTTTATCAACTTTTTCAAGTAAGACTTCAATGACTTTGATTTTATCGCTGACTTTAACGCCACCTAATACAGCGACGTATGGACGTTCAACGTGGGTAATACATTTTTCTAAGGCTTTTACTTCTTTTTCTACTAACAAACCGATAGCGGTTTCTTTTCCTTGTTCAGCCATCTTTTTTGGTAAGCCATAGGTTGATGCATGTTCACGGTGAGCCGTTCCAAAGGCATCCATGACATAAACATCGGCAATACTGGCCCAAT
>CAYOYG010000184.1:0-1780 GCA_964408135.1 uncultured Eubacteriales bacterium
TCCAATTTAACTAATAATATATCACTTATTGGTGATAAATGCGATAGATTTCATTCTTGGCTAAGTTGTAGCGTTCCGCTACTTCTTTAATCGCATCTTTGGTCGATTTTCCTTCTTGAATGAGGGCATTGACATGGGCAACAATCTCGAGATTACTAATCGTGATAATATCTTCCTTTGGTGCTCCTTCAACGACTAAGACCATTTCACCTTTGAGTTCTCTTTTTAAGACTAAAGCTAGGACTTCGGAAGCATTGCCGCGAATATATTCTTCAAACTTTTTGGTTAACTCGCGACATAGCGCCACCCGTCTATCCCCCCACATCTCGACAATATCTTTTAAGGTTTCATCGATACGATGTGGTGCTTCATAGAAGATGAGCGTTTCTTCTTTTTTCTTTAATTTTTCTAAATCGCGTTTGCGATCGCCTTTACGACTTGGCAGAAAACCATGAAAATAGAAGTGATTGGTATCTAATCCCGAACCGACGAGGGCGTTGATTAAAGCGCTTGGTCCAGAAATAACGACAACATCAATCCCTTTTTCGATTACTTGTTGGATGATAAAGGAACCAGGGTCGGAGATTCCGGGATACCC
Source organism: uncultured Eubacteriales bacterium (assembly GCA_964408135.1). Lineage (GTDB taxonomy): Bacteria > Bacillota_I > Bacilli_A > RFN20 > UBA1709 > CAYOYG01. The sequence continues at coordinate 599 of CAYOYG010000184.1, forward strand.
AGCATCGCTGACTAAGGCCACATCCCCTTGGGTCTCAATCAAGTGAATAATTTTTTCGGCATTGATTTTTTCGTTGTGTTCATGGCAAGAAAAAAGCGGTTTACTAATTTGAAAATACGTACATAATTTGTAGGTTTCCCGTGTATCTTCACAGAAGATAGCCACGACCTTTTGTAAGGTTTCAATGGCGCGGGGTGTCATTTCACTTAAGTTGCCAATCGGAGTGGCGACAATATAGAGTAATCCTTGATTTGGCATGAACTTCGCCTCCTTATTTAATTTCCATACTATTGACGATTTTCATCACATCCGCTAAAGGAACCATCCGAATGGTATCGGCGTTTTCCAAGCGAACTTGATGGGTCAATATGTTAATGCTGGTAATTTTAAATAATTCATTTTCAAACGTGATTTTCAAACCAACTTTTGGCAAACCACGACGAATATCACTATATTGGTCGTTTTCGTATTTTAAACAACAAATCAACTTACCACAAGCCCCAGATAGTTTTTGAATATTCAAAGCGAGAAATTGATTTTTCGCCATATTGATACTGATACCATCAAATTCTTCTAAGAAGGTGGAACAGCAGAAAGGTAGTCCACAGAGTCCGACACCACCGACCATTTTACTACGATCGCGGGTCCCGATTTGTCGTAGTTCAATCCTACAACGTAAACGAGAAGCTAACTCTTTTAATAATTCGCGGAAATCAACTCGATTTTCGGCCACATAAATGATGATGATTTTTGAACCATCTAGGGTATAGTCAGCTTTTAATAGGCGCATGTCGAGTTGCAAACGATTTACCGCTTCATGGCATAATACCAAGGCTTTCTTAGCATTGACTTTGTTTTGTTCAAAAGCTTCAATATCTTCCTTAGTCGCTAAACGAAGAATTGGTTTCAAAGGAAACCGTAATTTCACTTCTTTAATATCGATGGGTTCCTTGGTGGTTTGTCCTAGTTCAATCCCCCGAATCGTTTCGACGACGACATTGGTTCCGATTGGAATGTCTTTGTCGTTGCTATGAAAGAAATAGGGGCGTCCATTATCAAAGAAGGCAACACTTACAACATAACCATCTTGATATTGAATCCCATTTTCTTTATTACTCTCCTCTAACATTTCAGGAGTTACATCTTGTCTTTCTTCCATCTTCTTTTCCTCACTTTTCCATC
>CAYOYG010000185.1:0-1779 GCA_964408135.1 uncultured Eubacteriales bacterium
AGGACCACCCTTTTTACCGGGGGTGGTTTTTTTTTATTACTTTAGTCCATATTTCCTGTTTTCCGCACTTTTTCGGGACACCCATATAAAGTATTGTAAATCAATATCAAATTATTATTTTTGGGTGTCCCAAAATATTTTACATGTTTATACGAAAGAAGATCAATACCTCTGGAAGTGTTTCCGTGCAAGTGATACAGAAGATTCAAGGTAAGTACAAAGTGCTAAAAACTATAGGTTCTGCCACCACACGGCAGGAAATTGAGAAACTGGAAGACCAGGCAAGACAGGAGATTGAATCTTTTTCCGCGCAGCCAAAATTATTCATCAGCAATAATGATATTGCCATAGAACAAGCTTTTGCTATGCTGAGTAATTCCAACATAAGGACGCTTGGCCCTGAGATAATTTTTGGAAAGATTTATGACTACATTGGTTTCGGTGCTATTGGAGGAGGTTTATTCCGTCATCTGGTCATAGCCCGCCTAGCTTTTCCACTAAGCAAATTAAAGACGATTGATTATCTATACCGCTACCAGGGCACAAGTCTCGACATTGATGCTGTTTATCGCTTCCTGGATAAGCTAAACAAAAAACTGAAGTCCCAAGTTGAGCAAATTGCTTTCGCGCATACCAAGAAAGTCTTGCAAGGTAATATCAGTGTTGTATTTTATGACATGACCACTTTATACTTTGAAGCGAGTGACGAAGATGACTTACGCAAAACCGGATTTAGCAAAGATGGGAAACATCAATGCCCGCAAATTTTCATTGGCTTGTTGGTCGGTCTGGGTGGGTACGCTATTGGTTACGACATATACGAGGGCAACACCTACGAAGGTCATACGCTCATTCCATTCATCGAGAAAATCAGTCAGAAATTTAACTTGAACATGCCCATTGTGGTAGCTGATGCAGGGTTACTGTCAAAAGAAAACATAGAGGCCTTGGAAAGCAAAGGCTATGAATATATTCTTGGAGCACGGTTAAAGAACGAGGCAGCTACTATTAAAACGAAAATATTATCAACTGAATTTTCTGATGGAACCATAAAACGGTTTGCTAAAAACAAAACCACTCATCTTATCGTAAATTTTTCCACAACCAGAGCTACGAAGGATGCATATAACCGCAAGCGAGGATTAACCCGACTGGAAAACCAGGTAAAGCGAGGGAGATTAACCAAGGCAAATATAAATAACAGGGGATACAACAAGTATCTAAAATTAACTGGCGATGTCTCTATCGAAATCGATTACGACAAATTCAATAATGATCAGGCATGGGACGGGTTAAAGGGGTTCATTACAAACACAAAAATCAATGATAAAGATGTAGTAGAGAATTACAAAAATCTTTGGCATATCGAAAAGGCCTTTCGTATGTCAAAGACAGATCTTCGGATACGGCCGATTTATCATAGGTTGCAAGATCGTATAGAAGCTCATGTTTGTTTATCCTTTACGGCGTATTGCATATATAAAGAGCTTGAAAGGGTGTTATATGCTGAAAAATCCTCACTTTCATTAAAGCGGGCAGCCGAAATTACCCATAACATGTACCAGATAACCTACACACTTCCAGACTCAAAGCACACGAAATCAAAGTTACTCAACATGGATGAAGAGCAGTCGGAACTGTACCGGATTATTAATAAAAATTTTTAGGGTGTCCCAATGCGGAAAACAGGAGATGGGCTGGCATAATTCCAGGTAATATTTCTTCCGGTAAGGTCATAAAGATCTTTTTGTTCCTGTATGTCTACATTGGTTTGCATCC
>CAYOYG010000186.1:0-1731 GCA_964408135.1 uncultured Eubacteriales bacterium
CTCCTCTTCCACCAACCGTAATATTACGAACACGAATACATGGTTGACCAACATCGGCGGGAATGGAACCACTCGAGGAACCACACATGCCTTGTGCTCTTTCGAGATTATTGGCAATCATATCGATATTTTGTAAGACTTCTGCACCATTGCCAATTAAAGTAGCCCCTTTAACTCTTTCTTTAATTTGGCCATTTTCCACTAAATAAGCTTCTTGAACGGAGAAGTTAAATTCCCCGGTGATTGGATTAACACTACCTCCGCCCATTTTCTTGGCATATAGACCTTTTTTCGTAGCAGCAATGATATCTTTTTGCGTGGTTGTTCCAGCGGCAATAAAGGTATTTGACATCCGCGAGGTTGGGGCATATTTATAGGATTGACGACGACAAGCGCCATTCCCAGATTGCTTCATTCTCCGGCCATTTTGATTATCGACAAGATAACTCTTTAGTACACCTTTTTCAATTAAGACATTGCGTCTTGTCCGATTACCTTCATCATCAAAGTTACCACTACCCCACGCATTGTCTATCGTCCCATCATCGACGGCGGTCACGATATCACTGGCAATTTTTTCGCCGAGTTTACCAGCAAATACGGATAGATTTTTTGCAACCGAGGTCGCTTCTAATGAGTGTCCGCAGGCTTCATGGAAGATAACTCCTCCAAAACCATTATCGATAATAACATCCATTTTCGCGGATGGACATTCTTTGGCACTTAAAGCTTCAACCGCCGCTTTTGCGACTTCTTTGGCTTTGTTGACATAATCAATTTCATCAAAATATTCAAAGCCTTTTAAAGCGCCAGGACCTTCAAATCCAACTTCCATCAACCCATCTTTTGCTGCGATGACTTGAATGGCCATTCTGACCCGATGACGGTCATCTTCAACCCACTTGCTTTCATTGTTAACTATTGTCACTTTTTGATGATTATCCAATAGAACAATGGCGACTTTTGCAATTAGATTGCTGACACTTTTAGCGGCATCATAAGCTTTCTTAGCAAGATTAATCTTAAAATCAGCTGCAATATCTTGGGCGGATAAATCATAGGTATGGTTCGTCCCTTTTTCAACCACAAATGGTTGAACATCGTGCGTAGCTACCCCTTCATAGCGAAAGGACAGTTTACTGGCTAAATCATTTAATCCTTGTTCGGAAATGTCATTGGTGTACCCATAGACACTTTGTAACTCTTTTAATATCCGAATCCCAGCACCAGCAATAATCGAACTGCTCACTTCGGTGACGGAACCTTCTTCATATTTAAAACTATTAACCGTCGTTTCTTCTAGAAAAATTTCGGCAAAATCGCCCCCGCTTTTTAAGGCGGTTTGTAAGACTTTTTTCGCGACTTTTTGATTCATAAAATATCCTCCTAGGTCTAATTTTCTTACATCATACTACATTTGCATACTTATTGTCTAAACAAATGTTTTTACCTATAATGTAACTACCACCAACAAAAAGTAAACTCCGATTGTATACTTATTGAGAGATTTTGGTGAGAAATTAGGTGAAAGCGATGCGCGATAACAAAGAAATAGTTTTTGCTATTCAAGAGTTGAAAGAACATAAAGAACGGGGTTTTGATGTGATCTATCAAAAAACCAATAAATTAGTTTTTTCCATCGCGCTTGCTTATGTAAAGGATTACAACTTGGCCAAAGATATCGTACAAGAAACGTATCTGCAATTTCTCAAAAATCTCAATCAATACAAC
>CAYOYG010000187.1:0-1725 GCA_964408135.1 uncultured Eubacteriales bacterium
AATGGAACACCCATTGTAGCCTTCTTTACAAGCGTTATTTTCGTATTTGGAATAATTCCCATATCTAATAACCGCCGTCTTAATGGTTCATTGGGGCAGTTTATTGCTTTGATATAAGTGGATTCTCCCACTTTCATTTTACTTAATGTTTTCATGCAAAATCTCCTTTGTTATCTACGACTAACATTATAGCAGGTTGTCCATAAAAGAAAAGCGATTTTATAAAAAAAAATAAAAACCGCCATTGGGATGGCGGTTCAAATCAAATCTATTTCTTTTCTTTGCGGAAACACATAAACCAGTCGAGACAATATTGATCATTATTCTTAGTTTGCATTCTTTCTTTTGCTACTCCACACGATCCAGCTGTTGGAATAATGACATCGTCTCCTGGACGCCAATCGGCTGGTGTAGCACATGCATCGGCATCAGCTTTTTGAAGTGCTTGAATTACCCGCTTAATTTCATCAAAATTACGTCCCGTGGATAATGGGTAATAAAGGATTAAACGTATTTTACCATTAGGATCAATAACAAAGACAGCACGTACAGCTTGTGTATCCGATTGTCCCGGTTGAATCATCCCAAATTTGCGGGCAATATCCATCTTAATATCTTCAATGAGTGGAAATTTCACTTCAATATTTTTCATACCTTTCCATTCGATATCTTGGATTTTGCGTAACCAAGCAATATGGGCATAGATTGAGTCGACAGAAAGACCAATTAGTTCTGTATTCAACGCTTTAAAATCATCGGCCATCTTTGCAAATGTCATAAATTCAGTTGTACAGACGGGGGTAAAATCAGCTGGGTGGGAGAAAAGAATTACCCATTTACCTTTAAAATCGGCTGGAAAATTGATTTCTCCTTGGGTCGTTTTCGCCTTAAAACTTGGAGCGTAATCACCAATAAGTGGCATACGAACAATACTATTTTCTTCCATTTCTTTTTCCTCCTTTTGAAAGAATATAATGAACGATAAATTTCATGATTTATCGCTTCACACAATCCAAGCATAAAGAATAAGTAATGGTCGTTCAAGCAATATGCACTACATCGCTTCAATCGATTTCAATTTTTAAATCAATAATGGAGACTCCCGGATTAAACAAGTGGCTACGAACACGAAGAATCGCAGCATGATCACTTTGCTGTAAGCTTAGTACCCTTTTTTGAATGGCGCTTCCCCGATTAAATCCATGCGTTACCTCGATAACATAATCGCGATGATCTAGGGCGACATCAATGGATTTTAGAACATGTTGTATGGCGGCTTCCACCCGCAGTCCATGAACATCAATTTTCATTGGTCCGTCCTATCAATTGCAAGAATTCTTCTTCTTCGATGACACGAACATTGAGTTCACGAGCTTTATCTAGTTTACTTCCGGCTTCCATACCCGCGACTACAAAATCGGTTTTTTTCGAAACCGAGCCTGTCACATCAGCTCCCATATCTTCTAATATCTTGGTCGCATCTTTGCGACCAAGTTGTTGGAGCGTACCGGTTAAAACCACAGTTTTTCCTTGAAAAATAGAAGAAGTATGGATGGTGGATGTTGGCCCAAGATAGGTCATATTTACATTGTATTGTTGTAAGCTTTGAACAATTTTCATTTGTTCACTATTGTTGAAATACGCTACCACATGATGAGCCATAACCGGACCCACATCACGAATGGTGGTCAAGTCTGCTTCAGTTTGCTTGGCAATCATGTCTAA
>CAYOYG010000188.1:0-1724 GCA_964408135.1 uncultured Eubacteriales bacterium
GTCAGTCGCCTCAAGTTCAATTCTAACAATATAAAGATTCCTGACAGCATTTATTACTTCCATCATGCTGAATGTTTGGATATATCCAGCCAAAACACTTTTAATGTATTTAAAATTCTCCATAATAAGTGAATTGCCACTATATTCGTTCGTTTTTCCTGAAGCAATATACCAATAAGCATCATCATCAGAGACAGACGGCTTAAGTCGGTACTTATATTCGCCTTCTTCGTTGTTTTCCAAGTAATTTCGGACAAGGTAATCACTAATCTGAACATCCCCTAATTCATATGCAAGTTCCTTCAGAGCATATGTAACTAAAAACATTGTGACAAGTCGTTGTTGGCCATCAACTACTTCTCGTTCTCTCACAATAAAATCAGTTTTTGTTATCACATATACTATAGAACCAAGAAAATGACGTGGCGACTCTTTACTCAAGACTTTCCTTATATCTTCAAGTAACTGGTACACCTGTTTATTCTTTTTCCAAGTATAGTTACGTTGATATACCGGTATAACATATTGGGAACCGATTGCGCCCTTAATAAATTCTTCAAATAGACTCAAGGGATCAGCTTTCATTTGCTTGCCTCCTTCTCAATAACAAGGATTAATTATACAAATTATATATTTACATTTATTAATTTCGCGTATAATATTTCACCAACCCTGTTTTTTACATGCAAAGCATTGCTATATTTATAAGAGAGATATAGCCTGCCTATGTATGTATTTTGGGCAGGTTTTTCTCCGAAGTACTATTTATTGTGTGATAGTACCTTCTTTAATGTGATAAGCAATTCCTCGTTTTTCACAAAAATCGATGACAGTATTCGCTTGCTCATTGTAGAACTCTCGGTGTTTTGAGTAGGCGCTTACTTCTTTGCTGTAATTTGTGCGCCCAAAAATTATCTTATCTACAAATGAAACAGCCTCAAGAATAGCATCCAGTTCTTGCTGTATAAGATTTGGCGTTGGATATGGCTCAATGCTGACCCATGTCTGGTATCCTTTTTCATGAAGCACTTTCAATGACGCCAAGCGTTCAGCATAAGGTGCGGCTCCAGGCTCTACATTATTCCGATAATTTTCATCCATTGAGACAAGGGTTATACCATATTCGTTACGTTTTGACAGTTCCGCCAAGTCAACGGGCAACGTCCCTTTTGTTAAGACACAGCATTTAATACCAGCGTCATTTAGTTTTTTAATAGCTGTAATGCTCATTTTTGCTATTTCCGGATATCCGAACATGAAAGGATCGGTCGTAAAACATAATTGTACTGACTCAATTTTATCTTTCAGCTTCGGGATCTCTTTATCAAGGAGTTCTAAAGTGTTGGAAACAAGAAATGGCTCAAGCCATTCCTCATATGAATCAACTTGCCCGAAACGCTTCTTCATCATGAAAGCGTAACAAGGATACTTGCAACCATGCGCGCAACCTTGCACATGATTCATTGTATAATCGCCGTACTCTACACCAGTCTTGTAGAGCATGGTTTTTCGTTGAATATATCCGGTTACCTTTTTCATGCCTTTTTAACTCCTTGAAGAAAAGCATATTGAGCTTTTCTGAATCTTTGCATTGTATTGTTGCTTAAGTTCAAACTTGATTTCTTTTTTATAGCAATCGGATGGAAAGATAGGATGACGATCAAGAGCTTCCCAGACCTTATGCAATTCTACATCCTGTTGCCCATTAAAGATGGACTGTAGAT
>CAYOYG010000189.1:0-1715 GCA_964408135.1 uncultured Eubacteriales bacterium
CGCTTCCATCATTGTGCGAGAAATTGCTCCTTCTGATGAAGGTACCAGTGCAAAAAATGGCATTTGTTTAATGGTCGCAATCATCATCCCTTCTTGTTCAATTTCTGCATTTGAAATGTCTCTCGCTTTTTTATCCGCATATCTTAGAATCAACTTACCAATCAAAGTCCCGCTAATATCTTCTAAAGTGTTATCCCATGTATATGGTCGTTCTGAACGTGGCGAATCTATCTTGAGTGAGTTTCCAAATTGCGCATCGAATTTTTTGTCCAAAAAATCCAAGAGCGAAACTTCTATTGTTTGCGTAGCAGAGATATCATTTTTCGAACATGCTGGTTCTGAATGATAAACTTCTGAATGATGAACTTTTGAACGACCATCCTCTTTTATATAGAAGATTTCTTTTAAACATTCATTATGGTTCACAATCAAATGATACGCGCCAGAAGAAGTTTTCCAAAGACCTATTTGTTCATCAAAGTATTGTAAATCTTGACACATGATAATGCCTTCAATTGTCTGAGTCTCACCTGACTCAAGTTCGACTTTATAAAATTCTCGCAATTCTTTATACGGCATTATTACTGAATTACTTTGATGTGCTGTATAGATCATGACGACCTCTTTACCTTTTCGTTCACCCGTGTTTTTAACGTCAAATGAATATCTAATCTCATCACCATCACTGACTATTTTTTGCTCTATGTTTAAATGGCTATAGGTAAACGTCGTATAAGACAACCCGTGACCAAATGGAAAAAGTACAGGTACCTTCGCTGTGTCATAATATCGGTATCCAACAAAGATGCTTTCTCTATAATGTACCGTAGTCCTTCCGCCAGGAAACCATTTGTAACATGGCGTATCTTCAATACAAATTGGCCATGTTTCTGCTAATCGACCACTTGGATTGCTCTCACCTAAAAGTAGTCGTTGAATAGCACGACCGAGCCCTTCACCACCAAGATAAGCTAAGAGAATCGATTTTACATCCTTAACCCAAGGAAGTTGCATTGGTGCACCTCCCATTAAAATCACCACGATTTGATGATTCACTTGTAGTAATGCCTCTATCAACTTGTTTTGAACCTCAGGAAGTTTCAAATCCTTACGGTCAAACCCTTCCGATTCAAATCCCTCAGGTAGTCCCAAAAAAACATAGACGATCTCTTTGGCTTTAGCAACGTCACATGCTTCATGGATGAGTTGCTCCTGTGCATCTTTACTCAACCCTTTTTTATCTAATGAATATCCATCTGCGTACACACAATCAAAAATGGTATCCATTAGGCACTGATAGGGTGTTTCTACTTGAAAAGGATGAATTTTAGAACTACCCGCCCCTTGATATCGCGGATGTTTAGCAAGCGCTCCAATAATTGCAACTTTTTGCTGTCGATTCCCCGGTAATAGGTTTCGTTCATTTTTTAAAAGCACCGCTGATTCTGATAAAGCCTCTACTGCTAATTCATGATGCGATCGATAGTTCTGCTTTTTTTTGTCATTTATATCATATATATCATTGACATCATTGATATTATTATTTTTATTGTACTCACTATCGACTTGGTTGACTTCAAGATAGGATTGTTCTTTTTCTATTTTTTGAGCCAGTGAAATCATACGTTTTACTGAACGATCAAGTGACTTTATCGATAAATCGCCTTTTTGAATTGCATTGGCGATTTGATCGTGATGATAGCCGCCATTTCCAG
>CAYOYG010000190.1:0-1714 GCA_964408135.1 uncultured Eubacteriales bacterium
GAGTGCAGATAAAGAAGGTGTAGCGAAAGAGTTCATTAAGATTGTAAAAGAATATTTTGATAATGAACTTAAAAGACCAGAGCTTTTAGGACGTATTGGTTATAACAATATCGTTCCGTTTAACTTTATTCAAGATAGAGAATTTCAATATAAGATTTGTAAGTCAAAGTTGAAACCTGTTATTAGAGGAATTGAAGATAAGTATAAACTTGAATTAGAGTTTGAAAAGGAAATGGATTCAATTGAGTATATCTTAAAATCAGTAGACTCTTCAAAAGGTGGTAGAGATATTCTTAATGCAATTAACGATAGACTTCTTGATCCAATTGCAATGTTCTTATTTGAAAACAAGGATGACCTTCGTTCTCTAAAAGGTAGCAAAATAATCACTAAAGTAACAAAAGATGGATTTAAGTTTGAATTCGCAGATTAAGTTTAATATTGCATATATAAAACTATGCACAAAGACTGAAGGCCCTTTTAACAGATGTTGTATTTGGTTTCAGGGTTGTAATTTAAATTGCAAAGGTTGTTGTAATAAGGATTTGCAAGCCTTGATTCCAAAGCATATTGTTACCTTAGAGAAACTTTTAGATATAGTAAAAGAAGCAAAAGACAAGTATGGAATTGAGGGAGTAACTCTCAGTGGTGGAGAGCCTTCATTGCAAAGCGGACTTATAGCCTTTAACAATGAAATTCATAAAATTGGTTTAGGAGTCATTATGTTTTCTGGAAAACCAAAAGACATGTTGAATCCAGAACTAGTTAATTCAGTTGATTTGTTAATTGATGGTCCATTTTTAGAAACAAAAAAAGATAGTTCTAGAGTTTTGTTGGGTTCAACAAATAAGAACTTATCTTTTATCACAAATAGATATATCAACGAGGCTGATTATTTTAATAATCAAGTTGCAATAGAAGAAGTAACTGCTGAAGACTATATCTTTATTAATGGAGATTAGCTTATGGAAAAGAAAAGAATTGAAAAGGAAATGCGTGAACTTGAATTGAAGATACATTACCACTTCAATGATATATCTTGGCTTTCTAAAGCTATGGGCTCTATAAAAATAGAAGTTGAAGGTCAAGGTAAAAACGGTTCTGAATATGCTAACGAAGGTTTGGCCACAGTCGGCGACACAGTGCTTAAATCTGTTATAGCGGATAAATTGTTTAGAGTGGATAACATTCGCACCAAAGGCGGAATAACGACGGCTAAAAGCGATTTAGAAAACAATGCCACGATGCATAAAATAATGCTTGGTGAAGGTTTGATAGATTATTCTTATAATGATTTACATTTTTATAAGGATGCTAACATTCCAGATCATGAAAAAGTTGTATGCAAAGAACACGATCCATACGTAGAAGCAATAGTTGGTGCTATCTTCTATGACTCAAATTACGACACAACTAAAAGATGGATTCTTAAATGGCTGCTGCCATTGTTAAAACGTTATAAATAGGGGTACGGAAAGTGCCTCAAAGGTACGGAAATCGGCTATGGGTACGGATTGTATCAATTTGTTAGTCCTAACACACGAATCAAAAAAACCACCTTGTTATAGGTGGTTTTCATTTTGAACCTTTTTAGTGATACACGTTTTGATACACGAGATAGCCATTTTAGGCATTAATTTTGTTAATTAATTCAATCATTTTTGAGTCATTTTCAATCTGAGTTGTTAACTTTTTTTGAGGATTTGATATTGTA
>CAYOYG010000191.1:0-1696 GCA_964408135.1 uncultured Eubacteriales bacterium
ACCCATTATGGATTTGGCATCATTGATGGCTGAACGTGCTTTGAATAGCATAGCAACGAATAATGCGATAACGATGATGGCAATGCTCCATAAATCTGAAATGCTTAAGTAAATGGATGATAACGCGAATATTGATATAAAGATTGATGTTGCCGATGACAATGGTGATTTAGCAATCTTTTGCTTTGTATCTGCCGTTTCGCTATACCCCATAGAAATAGGTTTAGAGTTACGGTAGTCAACCTTGTCGAATATGATGTCATAACTGATTTCTTTGTGTTTAACAGGTAACGTCAAGTCAACATCTTTAAGACTTTCAAGTGCTTTAGCATCAAAGTTCATGATGGCGACTTTGTATTTTTCATACTTTTCAATCTCGTTTTTGAGAGATGCTTTGCGTTTAGTACGATACTTTGGAAAGAGAGCCCTATAATATATTCTTTCAAGTTTGCGCTTTTGAGCTTTCAATTGATCAACATAAAGTTCAATCTTCTCATCGATGTTAATAACGATTCTAATATAGTTTTCAAGGTCAGATTTTTTACCACTTGCAATGATTCTACTTTCATGATCAAACAGTTTCTTGTATTCGTCATCAAGTACTTGATTGGTTGCTTTGATAACTTCTTTACGTCCTAACATTACGGTGACATATAGATACACAACCGCAATCGTATTTGCAACTAACTGAACCCAAAATTGAAATGTCTTTAGCTTCCCAGTGTCAATGAAATCGGCTTTATAGAGTTCGTAATAACTAATCTCTGTTTTGATTTCATCATTAGATTCATAAACACTTGTAACTCTAATTGCAGTACCTACTTCATAGTTTTGAACGTCAAATAGTGATTGTAAGTGTTCTTGATTTTTAACACGTTCATTGACGATGTAATCAAGTTGATACTGTGATGTTTCATACTTTTCAATCGATATTCGCTTCCAATAGATGTCATAGATATGTGATGTATTGACCATTAGTGCGAGGGATATAACAACGATTATCCCAGCCCATGCAATGAACCTACTTAATCCGTCTTTCATTTACTAACCCAACCTTCCACTTGTTTGAGTTTGAGATTTAACCTTTTTAGGTTTCTTCTCTTTGACTTTCTTTTCAAATGCACCTTCCATAGCCATTTTTTGAACCTTAGCTTGCATCACGGCATCATTGAACTTTCTTGTGCGTTCGATAGACGGCTGAATGGCTAAGTCATCAGCCATGACACCAGACAGTGTCCATATGAGAATCCATAGAATGTCTTCAAGCACTGCATCCAAAAGCCAAACAAGTACCAAAGCAGTAATTAGAATGAAGGTTCTTTTTGGTAATCCCATTTTCCCAAATGAAATTAAAGCCATAATGACTGCAACAATCATACCGCCAGTACTTAATTTCCAAGTTTCAACGGTTGTTGGTGCATATTCTTCCCAGTTGATCCCAACGTAAATGGATAAAGGGGTAATGCTCATGAGTAACCCAGAGAGTTGTAGTAACTTAGTCTTCACGTTTCTTCACCTCATTTACGGCTTTTGCGACCCCATTTTTAATATAGTTGGGATCGTTATTCACCATAATAAGGAGCATTGACTTAAGTTCTTTGACCTCATCCTTAATTAAGATTGCTTCCTTGACATCTCGATGCAGAACTTTGATTTCTTTAACCGTATCGTCAACGAGTTTGGTTGTCTTCATGGA
>CAYOYG010000192.1:0-1688 GCA_964408135.1 uncultured Eubacteriales bacterium
CTTTTTTTTCAAAACTTTTTAACATTTTAATTAATTCTTTGTCTTCTGGTATTTCAGTCAATAATCTGGAAGATCCAACTTTCAACAAATTGTAATAAAGTGTCAACAAAGAGTGTCCTTCTAAGTATATCTCTTCTGTAAGAGTGTTTAAATAAGTTCGTTTGTTTTTGATAATAATGTCTTGTTCTGTTGCATAACTACAAATCAAACTTTTAAGAAGCAACTCTGCTGAGTGTCTTAAAAGATAGGCTGCAGGATATATAATATCAACCAACTCTATTTCATTGCTTTTGTTTTCTAATATTGAAGCTGCATTATAATAATTCTCAAAAGCCTTAAAAAACTTTTTTGCTAAAATTGATGACTTCATGCTAATCACACCATATCTTATTAATAGTTAGTAATTAAAACTTGAATTGATACCATTTTCTTGTACTTTATGTTCTTTGTAGTTATTATATCATTTGTTGATTCATTAACCTATATTGAATAGGTGAATAACCACCTAGCGTTAGTTTAATTCTTTCGTGATTATACCAATAGATATACTCATCAATTGTTCTAATTAAATCAGATAAAGATTTAACCTTTTGTAAGTAGATGGTTTCGCATTTAAGCGTCCCGAAGAAACTTTCAACCACTGCATTGTCATAGGCATTGCCTTTAGCACTCATGGATTGAGTAAATGATGATTTCTTAAGGTAATTACGATATTTAGGTGATTGGTATAGAATGCCTTGATCAGAGTGTATGAGAAGCTTTGATAAGTCTTCATTTGGATTGATTGCTTTCTTAAGAGTTTTTAGAATCAAATCCTGGTTTTGACTTCTAGAGATTTGATAGGCTTTAACTTCACCATTGTAAAGATCTTGTATTACAGATAGATATAAACGTTTACGATTGAATCTAAACTCTGATACGTCTGTGACCCATGCTAGATTGGGATCTTCTTTTTTGAAGTCTCTTTCTAAAAGATTTGGTGTGATTTTATTCGATATTTGTGAGATATAGCGATATCTCTTTTTTCTTACCTTGCAGACGATATGTAGTTCTTTCATGAGCTTTACAACGGTTTTATAGGCTATTTTAATCTGATAAAAGTTCTGAAGAGCGAGTTTAATGCGTCTATAGCCATATGTACGATTACTCGCTTCAAAGATTTCTGATATCAGTATCTTGATATCATAATATTTAACTATTGTCTGATGGTGCTCATAGTAGTAATAAACAGACTTAGGAAGTCCTGATATTAGAAGTAGATCTTTTAATGCATATTTTCGCCTTAGTTCCTTGACTACTTGGTATTTTTGTTTGTTTGTTCCTGTTTTTGAACTAAGGCGATAAGTTTTTTTGTATATTCAAGCTCCATCTCTAAGTGTTTAACTTTGAGTTCTAAACTTTCTTCAACCTCTTTAGATGGTTTATGGAACTTTCTAACTGGATTCTTACGGTAATCTTTTGGAGTTTGAAAGAAACGCTCTTTCCCATAAAGTCTATACTGATATACCCATCTTGCAGGCAATGTATCGTTTAGACTCCCTGATGATAAATACATATCATATTTACGCGCCGCTTGACTATAAGAAAGTTCATTTTCAATGATATCTAAAACCACTCTAAGTTTGAAGTCACCGCTCCATAACCTATTCTTTTTGTCTTTCATCTGATTCCTCCTGCATATATATAAG
>CAYOYG010000193.1:0-1671 GCA_964408135.1 uncultured Eubacteriales bacterium
GCAATGGACTGAAAATCCATGTGTCGCCGGTTCAATCCCGGTCTGAACCACCATCTTTGTTAAAAAAAGAAGTGTCAATACACTTCTTTTTTCGTATATTTCATGTTTTTTGGAATTATTGAATTATCTAAAATATTGGTGTTATTATCGTTTTTGTGTGAGAAAGAACGAAAAATAAAGCTTATACATAATAGTTTATAATATTTAATCGTCGATAGAAATTTATTACCTTGGATTCAAGAAGTTTTTTGTATAGTAATTTTTACTTCACGGATTTAAATACTCCTTTATACAACTAAGTTGTAAGTTTGTGACAAATGTTTCCATTAGTTTACAATGAATTTTTTTCCAAAAATATATTTTGACAGAGGGAGTCACGACTGCTATACTAAACTCAACAACAACATAATAAGGAGAACAAAATGAAATCTCGATTGCTGATTGGCTTTATTTTTTGCTACATCACTATTGCTTTTGGTGTCTGTGAGAAATTTGACTTACTAAGTGATCAAGAACAAGATCTCATTGTTCAAGAATCGGTTCAATACTATGAGATGTTTAGTGACGGCGATATAGGTGATCGTTATGTGGTTAATCAAAAAGAATATGAACATAATTTACAATTGGATAAGCATTATCGAGCAATTAACCAAAAGGAGAACTTTACGACAGCATCTTCTTTTGTTCCAGCCTTGCGACGCGATGTCAAAGCAGGAATTGAAAAAAGGCTTGTTAATGATTCAATCTCGATACAATTGAAAACAGAGGATACTGAAACTATTCCAAATGGTAGTATTGTTTACAAAGAACCTGTCCAAGTGGATATTCAATCAATAAGTACACCAACGACTAGTATTTTTCGACGTAATTATGGGAATTGGTATGCATTTAGCGATGAAACTTCATTTTCTCAACCTGGATTTTATGAATTATATACGGAAAATTTGAACAATAGTTGTGAAGTTAACTTCACAATTTCCGCTTCGGTTAATGTGGATGAAAATGATGTTGATACAGTTGAAACGGATGGAATAGAAACCAGTTTAATTAGCACAAGAGTCGTCTCTCGACTTCAATATAATCCTTCAACAAACGAAGTTGTATATTCGACAACAAATTGTTGGGATTCTGTTGCATCGAGCCAAACTAGGCAAGTTGTCTTGAGTATGACTTGGCTCCAAAAGCAAAGTGATATTTTAAAAGATTCACCTCGTGATATTAAACTATTATGGGAAAAAGAATTCACTGGTTCCAATTATCAAGGAGTACAAAGTGAATCAGGAACTATCAATTACTCTACAAGGAATTCGGAATTTATTCTACGGACATTACCATTAAATGATTATTCAAATATAGATGTCAACAATGTCATTACTAATGTGATAATTCCCCATAATGAGACAAATTCACTAAATTACAGTTTTGTTTCTTATACATTACAAGTTAAGACACAAGCAGATGCAGATTTTCTATCTACTTATGGTGGGTTAGTTATGACAAGTACATTTAACTTTATCGAACGAAACACAACCTCAAACAATAGCACCTACTATCCGCTATCAACAATGATTGATAAAATTCTACGATTTACAGCCTTTATTCCCACTGGGACACTTGCCCAAAACATTAGTGATGCATTGAGTGTATCAAGTTTTATATATGGGTACTATG
>CAYOYG010000194.1:0-1659 GCA_964408135.1 uncultured Eubacteriales bacterium
CTTTGATATTTTGGGCTAATTTTTTTAATTTATCAAGATCGGCCATTTCGGCTTTACCAGAAGAGATTTTTTCCAAAATTTCGAGCATCCGATGGTTACCAATTCGGCATGGTGTACATTTACCACAGGATTCTTCTACAGTAAAATCAAGATAGAATTTGGCAATGTCGACCATACAGTTATCTTCATCCATGACAATCAAACCACCTGATCCCATCATCGAACCTTTGGCAGTTAATGTGTCAAAATCGACAGGTGTATCTAAATCTGCTTCAGACAAACAACCACCAGAAGGGCCACCCGTTTGCGCAGCTTTAAACTTTTTACCACCGCGGATGCCGCCACCAATGTTGTAAATAACATCGCGGAGTGTCATACCAATCGGAACTTCGACTAGACCAACGTTATGGACTTTACCGGCAAGGGCAAATACTTTTGTCCCTTTTGATTTATCGCTTCCGTATTGACGAAATGCAGCAACGCCTTCATTAAAAATATAAGGAATATTGGCTAACGTTTCAACATTGTTGACAACTGTTGGTTTTCCATTTAATCCACTAACCGCAGGGAATGGTGGTTTAACGGTTGGTTCACCACGTAAACCTTCAATGGAGTGAATCAATGCGGTTTCTTCACCACAAACAAAAGCTCCGGCTCCGTATTTGATTTTTATATCAAAATTGAAACCAGTTCCCATGATATTATCACCAAGCAAGCCAAGTTCTTTTGCTTGAGCAATAGCGATTTTTAAAGTGCGAACAGCAATCGGGTATTCGGCACGAATATAGATATTTCCTTCATTGGCGCCAATGGCATAACCAGCGATGGCCATTGCTTCCAAGACGGAGTGTGGATCACCTTCAAGTATCGAACGATCCATGAAAGCGCCTGGGTCACCTTCATCGGCGTTGCAAATAACATATTTTTTGGCATTTACTTCTTTCGCTGCAAAAGCCCATTTGGTTCCTGTAGGGAAGCCAGCACCACCACGACCTCTAAGTCCAGAATCTGAAACAACTTTAATTACATCTTGCGGTTTCAGTGTTGTTATACATTGAGATAATGCTTGGTATGCTTTTGTAGCAATAGCTTCTGTAATCGATTCAGGGTTAATCAATCCACAATTTCGCAAAGCGATTTTAATTTGACGAGCATAGAAAGGTATTTGTTCTTGATAAGATAGTTTTTTACCTTCATAATCGTAGAGTAATTCTTGAATAACCTTGCGTTCTATAATATGTTCTTGGATAATTCGTTCCGCATAATCCGGTGCAACATGCACATAGAATGTTTGGTCTGGGTATATTTTGACAATTGGACCTTGTTCACAAAAACCAAAGCACCCAGTAATATCAATTTTAACGCGATCACTAAGCCTATATAAATCGGCGAAATGTCTTAATTTTTCAACTAAAAGTAAACTATCTTGCGATTCGCATCCCGCAACACCACAAACAGAAATATGAAAATTAGTTGCATTTTCCAATGGCATCTTTTTGGCGCGAAAAGCGAGTAAATCTTTCACATTATTGTACATTTTTTGCAATTCAGCTGGACTGTTTATTCTGTTCATATTGTCCCCCTTATTGTTTTCGGGAATTTAAAATTTTATCGACGGTATCCACTTTACAATTCCCATAAGTTTTTCCGTTAACGACT
>CAYOYG010000195.1:0-1655 GCA_964408135.1 uncultured Eubacteriales bacterium
GGGTAAATACCACATTTCAAAAGTGACAACCGATCGCCGCGAGGAAACTAAAGTTATCATGACTACTGATGTGAAATATCGCGATTATGGTTATATTTATGGGGGAGTAGATGGACAAGATGTTTCTATTCAAAATGTCGAATACAAATCTGTTGTGTATTTCAAAAAAGACAATCGTCTAGAAAATATTGTCATACGTGATGATTCTTATCAAACCTTACAACGATTAATTCCGCAGAAAGATATCCTGGCTCAACTTTATATTGAAAAACCACGTTACTAAAAAAACCAAGAAAATCATTCTTGGTTTTTAATTGCTTGATACGCACAGGCGATTTTTGCACCTAGCCTTGCATTGTTTAGAATTAAGGCAATATTGGCTTGTAAACTTTCCCCATGCGTTTCTTCTTTGATATAACGAAGCAAAAATGGAGTTAAGGCTTTACCATGAATCCCATTAATTTTCGCTTGTTGCAAGGCTTTGATAATGACCTCTTCCATAAGGGCATAATCAAGAGCATATTCTTGAGGAATCGGATTCGTAATTAAGATTCCCCCATGTAAATGTAAATCCCACTTTTCACGCATAACAGCGGCAATTTCTTCGGGTGTATCAAGACGATAGTCAACTAGATAAGGACTACTTGAACTATAAAAGGCGGGTAAATTCGCGGTTTGATAACCAATGAGTGGCACTCCGTTTGTTTCTAAATATTCCAAAGTTAACCCTAGATCTAGGATGGCTTTTGGTCCGGCGCAGATAACAGCGACATCACTATGGGCCAGTTCTTGCAAATCGGCTGAGATATCCATATTCATTTCTGCCCCCCGATGAACACCACCAATCCCACCAGTGACAAAGACTTTAATACCGGCAAGATGGGCTAGAAACATCGTGGCTGCCACGGTAGTTGCTCCCCATTTCTTTTGGGCAATGATAACAGGAATATCACGGCGACTTACTTTGATGATATCTTTTCGTTGACCAAATTCTTCAATTTCATCCTGACTCATACCGATGACACAGACTCCTGCAATAATCCCGATGGTCGCTGGTATGGCCTTTAATGCCCGAATTTCGGCTTCCACTTTTAGCGCCGTTTCTACATTTTGGGGATAAGGCATCCCATGCGCAATAATCGTTGATTCAAGAGCAACGATTGGTCGGCGTTGTTGTAAAGCTTCTTCGACTTCTTTTGCAAAGCGAATTTTCATATGGTTTGTTACTCCTCTATAAAACTCATTACGTAATGTAAGCGTGAATATTGAGGATATTTACCTTCTTCTAAAGGGGTGAGTTTACCCTTGATATTTGTTTCACGACACACTAAGTCAAAATGAGCAAGTGCGATTCCAATATCGTACATAGCATACCCATGATTCTTACTTGATAAATAGAAATGAACTTGCTTTTGGTCGACTAAAGCACACCAAGGTTGCGCATTTAAAGCCGAAGGGGCTAATCGAAGCATTTCTAATGCTAGATGATAGGGGTGATCTTGTTTGATGGGGGTTTTAAAATCACTTTCATAAACAATATCCGCAAATGGTTTCCGACTCTTCACCGCGTGACTGCTTCCCATAATTCTAGCCATCAAGGTAATGGTAGAGGATGGATACCCTAGTGGAGAGATTAAAGCGATTTTTTCATTATT
>CAYOYG010000196.1:0-1647 GCA_964408135.1 uncultured Eubacteriales bacterium
TATCCACCTCCCTATCCTCCTCCCAAGATGTTTATGCTTTCTCTGCCTTGTCAACTACCGATTTATTAACTTCTGTGGCCGCTACTAGTGCACCATTAGCCGCTTCTTTAAATCAAGAAGCTACTACCATTACTCTACGTAATGACCGTGGCGGTCTTGGCGGATTTATTGATCGGATCATGGGACGCCGCAATGAAATCACATTAACCGAAGCAGAATTAACGGAAGTCAATAGTTATATCGGCGTCTTTGAATCCCTCCTCTCGGATAGTGATCCAATTGTCAGTGAAGTCGTGGATTCCGATGATGCTAACTATACTTACAAGATGACCATCTCAACCAAAACCATCGATAATACTTCACTAGTCTATACGATGTATTATAACGAAGTCGTGGTGGAAGGCGAAGAAGTAAGTACTGTTTCAACCGATCTAGAAGGAATCATGGTTATTGATGATACTATCTATGATGTTGTTGGTCATAAAGTAGTCAATGATAACCACTCCCTTGTTACCTTTACCTCGATGATTGATGACCTAAATTATGTTCGCATTACAGAATCGGTTGTCAATAATCGCTCTCAATTTACTTACAAAGTAGTTAGTGAAGGTGTTGTTGTTTCCGAAGCAAAAATTCGTTTTGCGAAAGTAAATAATGTTGAAACTATCTTCCTAGAAACCTTAAGTGAAGGCAATCAAGAAACCTATCGCTTTACAAAAGTTGTCAATGAAACAGAAACCTACATCCATATGATGATTGGCTCTGGTATTAATCAAACCGCTGTTCTTATCAAAATTGAAAAAGATGCAACAACCGGCGAAGATGTCTACAGCTACTATGCTGGTGGCAATATGCTTGGTCGGATGAATCGGATGATTAAAAATAAATTTGGTGGCAGAAAATAAGTAATAAAAACGACCTATTAATTAGGTCGTTTTTTTATTTTCTTTCTTTTCCTATTCTTCGGTTCGAACTTGTATTCCTACAAAATAAATACCAAAATAATGGCGATTATAAAACCAAGCATAGTATATTGTGTTGTCTTGATGATGGATGGGTAGCTTTTATTTAATTGGAGTGAATCGGTGTGGCGACGATAAATCCCATAAAAGGCCCAAATGGATACGCAGCCATAAACAACATCTTTCATGATTAAAATGGTCGCACTCGAGATAATAAATCCAATGATGAGAATGAAGGTAGTGATGATTTGTGATCGTGAATCATTTTTATTCACCCCTTTAGAAATCAACCAAACCGTCACATTGGCAATGGTCGCAATGGTTAACCAACTAAAATACAGGCTAAATGGAGCTCTTATATACCAAGAAAGTGGAAACACTTCCTTAGAAATTATCCCTAAACAAATTATCAGGATAATCATTAATATCAAACTTAGAGTTATTTTTCGATAATGCCAACAAACAATCCAAAACCCATTGGTGATACAAGAAAGGATTAAAAATAGATGAATTGTGTCATTGAAAACCAAACCACCGGTAAAAAAATTAATCAATTGCCAAAAAATGAAAACAGCTAAAGCTAAATAGATTAGACCCCAAATCGAAAACGTTGTGCCTGTTGGGACGAAAAGATTGTCGTATTCATCGGATATATCCCCCGTTGTCACTCCGTTAAATGGTCGTG
>CAYOYG010000197.1:0-1643 GCA_964408135.1 uncultured Eubacteriales bacterium
GACCATGATATTGCAAAAAAAGCCATGAAGCTAAATCCAAATTGTACTTGGATTTTAGACTCTTTTTCGGAAGAATATGTCGATAAAGCTAAGTTACATTGTCCTTTATGCTTCGCCTATAAATTCAATCGCCCACAAGCCGAAGCTTTTTCATCATTAAAGATAAAAGGCATCGAAGATTGTCGTCTTTGTCGTAAAGAAATGTTAGCCAAAGGACTAAAAAGAGGGTTTATTACCCTCAATAAAGATGGTGTCTATTTCTTTGATCAAACCCATGATGGGATTATCTTATCCGATACCATTACGCGGCGGACCATTAAGGATGCCGGTGATGCTTTTGTCGCAGGTATTTTATATGGATTAACCTTTACACGCAATATCGACTTTTTAGCCAAAAAAGGTATTGAGCTATCTGCCCATCATATCAATCAAGTCTTAAAGAAGGTCTTCACGTTTGGTAGTAACTTTAACGATAGCAACGAGCAATAAGACTTTGATCGGAATAAAAAAGACTAGGCGTAACACCCGTGATATAATACTAACCACACTTGGAATCCCATACAATCCATAAATCCAGATTGGGGTTAAACCGACATAGACCAATAATTCAACGAGTAGAACACACAAGATTATCGCACTAATTTGGCGTTGCATGTGTTCTTTTTTTATGAGTCGTTCTAAGACAATAATAGTGATAACACAAATAACAAATAATAAACCAATCAACATCCAAATAATCCAAGGAGAAGAAGCAAGGTGTTGATTACTCCATAAATAATAAGCCCCAACAATACTTGAACAAATCAATAAGACATAATTTATAATACGCATTGTTTTTGCTTGGATTTTATATTTTTTAATCATCAAGAATAATAGACCAGGTATTACGCCGGTTAATATTGAGTTTAAAGTAAATCCAGGATGATAAACACCACCGCGATCATTGATTAAAAAACCAAGTAAATCGCTGATACCACCCACAATCCCTCCGGCAAGTGGTCCAAATAGCATCCCACTCAACATGATAGGAATTCCTCCAAATCCAATACTTAAGGTTGGAAATCCACCTAAGGGAATCATTAAAGAAAGAAAGCGTGTCGCAATAATAGAGAGGGCAGCAAATAAGGCCATCAATGTAATTTTTCTTGTCGTCATGTTATCCCCTCCTTGGCTCATTACTATACGAGGAAGCACGAATAAATACAACTAAAAAGAGCGGAAGTTCCGCTCTTTCTTGATTATAATTTTTTGTGTAGTTTTAATAATTCAATCAACATCTTATCGCGATATGCACGCAGTGAGTTGGTATCATTACCGATTTCTGCAGGACGATTGGCCAATTCTTCGGCAATGCCTTTTTGAGCGACTTCCACCCATTCTTTTGGATATTCTTTAAAGTCATCCATATCTTTGAGCCATAGTTTGACGGATTCACCAACAAGGTTCATTAATGTAGTAAAGCCTTTGCCGTTACCGCCACCACCAAGTTCAACAACAAGATAAGGAGTTAAAACGCCCCAACGAAGTCCTGGACCAAAGGTTAATGCTTTATCCGCATCTTCTAGGGTACAAACACCACGCAAAACTAAGGAAGCAATTTCTCTTAAAACAACTTGTTGGAGACGATTGGAGATAAAACCAAG
>CAYOYG010000198.1:0-1642 GCA_964408135.1 uncultured Eubacteriales bacterium
TGCGCATTTGTACTATACCTCGACTTTGTGAGCCGATTCGATACAATTCTTCTGGATGCAATAGACTATTTTTTAATGCCTTTTCTAAGTAAGGTTCAATATTATGAATAAATTCGATTGGTAAACGTGTATAGGCAAAAATAATGCGTAGTGCTTCTTTTGTTTTGGCTAATTCCTCTTTGATTTGATGAATATCAGTTTTATATTGAAAGGCTAAAAACCACGTTTTACCAAGTTCGGTTAAAGCGTAAGTTCCTAATATTTTTTTTATAACATCAAATTCAAGTATCTGCTCAGGATTTCGCATCATATATTCCTCCAAAAAAATCTAAATATATTATACACTCTATCGTATAAAAATGCTAAAATATTGAAAACGAGGATGAAGGTATGAATCAAAAAGTTGTTTCGATTACTGTTAACCAAGATGAATTGCGAAAAATTCGTTATTTTTATGATGGATTTTTGCTTGATTCGAACAATCCAAATGTCCTCGCATCCTATCGAGTAGAAGGATGCAGTATTCTAATTTATAAATCACTTAAAATTGTTTTTCAAGGTGAAAGAGCCGTCAAAGAAGCCAGTATATGGAAACCATTGACTTCAAGCAACTTCATCTTCAGTGATGCCCACGGTGGCAGTGATGAAGTTGGAACTGGTGATTTTTTTGGTCCCATTATTGTCGTAGCGTGCTTCGTTGAAAAAGAAGATATTCCCTATTTACTTGAGTTAGGCGTTGGTGATTCAAAATTAATTGATGATTCAAAAATCCGAATTATTGCCCCAAAACTAATCAAACGTCTTACGTATTCTCAGCTTGTTTTAAATAATGAGAAATATAACGATATTGTGCTAAAAAAAGGCTTTAATATGAATAAAATAAAAGCCTATTTACACAATAAAGCAATCTTGAATTTGCAAGAAAAACTCACCCATCCGATTCCCTACTTTGTGATTGACCAATTTACTCCAGAAAATCTCTATTATCGCTATCTCGAAAGCGAACAAAATATCTTTCGTAATATTCGGTTTGTGACTAAAGGAGAAAGTGCTTCTGTCGCAGTTGCTTGTTCTTCCATCATCGCTCGTTACTCATTTATTAAGCGAATGGATTTATTAAGTAAGGAATATGGACTCGAAGTACCAAAAGGTTCGGGTATCACAGCCGATGATATAGCAAATATTATCGTAAAAGATAAAGGTTTACTGGCACTTAACAAAATCGTCAAAATGAATTTTAAAAATTATCGTCGACTCAAATATTTTGAAAATGCATAAAAAAAGGAGATGTCTCCTTTTATTATTTTATGATTAATTCCATGTCAGGAATTTGACGATAGCTTACTTTTGCAGCATCGAACATTCGTCTGGAGGCAACAATAGCATCTGTATCTCTATACTTATCATCGGAATATATGACTTCTTTGATTCCACTTTGGATGATGGCTTTTGCGCATTCATTGCATGGAAAAAGCGAAACATAAATTCGACAGTTTTTCAATGAACGAACGCTGTTAAGAATGGCATTTAATTCAGCGTGTACTACATAAGGATACTTGGTATTGCAAAAATCGCCTTTATTTTCCCATGGGAAAACATCATCCTCACATCCATAAGGCAGACCATTGTAACCGACGCCGAC
>CAYOYG010000199.1:0-1626 GCA_964408135.1 uncultured Eubacteriales bacterium
ATTTTTCCATTGGAGACTATTTTCGAAAAGAAGCGATCACCTGGGGCTATGAACTATTAACTTCACCAAAATGGTTTGGGTTCGACGTAAACAAACTGTATTTTACAATTCATCCATCCGATATGGAAAGTAAGAATATTTGGCTGAGTTTAGGCGTTAAAGAAGATCACATTATTCCCCTAGAAGGAAACTTCTGGGAAATTGGTGAGGGACCATGTGGACCGAATACAGAAATTTTTTATGACCGCGGAACAAAATATGATGAAAAAAATATTGGTGTCGATCTGCTCAAAAAAGATATTGAGAATGATCGTTACATAGAAATTTGGAATATTGTTTTTTCACAATATAATGCCAAAGAAGGATTACAACGAAGTGAATACAAAGAATTGCCACAAAAAAATATCGATACTGGTGCTGGCTTAGAAAGAATAGCTTGTATTTTCCAAGAAGTCGATACTAATTTTGAAACCGACTTATTTGTACCAATTATTAAAAAAACAGAAGAATTTGCTACCGTGAAATATACTAAAGAATCAAAAATGGCCTACCATGTCATAGCCGATCACATTCGTACTTGCACTTTTGCTCTAGCAGATGGAGCTGTATTTTCCAATGAAGGTCGCGGTTATGTTTTAAGACGTATCCTCCGTCGAGCCGTGCGTTATGGTAAAAAAATCGGAATCCATGAACCTTTCTTATATAAATTGACTGCTACAGTAGCATCTATAATGAATAGTTATTATGGTTATTTATCGCAACGGTTGTCGAATGTTGAAAAATTAGTGAAAACAGAAGAAGAAAAATTTTTGAAAACATTGACAAATGGTGAACAAATGCTTCTGGATTATTTAGATACAAATCCAGCGGTAGTCGCGAAAGAAGTTGCTTTTAGATTATATGATACTTTTGGATTTCCGCTGGAATTGACTAAAGAAATTGCCCAAGAACACAAAATTAAAGTAGATGAAGCTGGATTTAAACTTGAGATGGAAGAACAACGGCAAAGAGCGCGTAATGCACGCAATGTCGCTGGTTCTATGAAAAATCAATCCGCTGATTTATTAGCTTTTACACAAAAATCTGAGTTTACCTATGACCCACAACCGCAAAAAGCGAAAATTATCGCCTTGTTCAAAAATGGTATTCAAGTCGATGAAATCGACGACCAAGGCGAAATTATCTTAGATCGAACAACATTTTATGCAGAATCTGGCGGTCAAATTAACGATGGTGGTTATATTTTAACAAGTGGAGGGAAAGTTTTAGTTGAAAATGTCATTAAAGCACCGAATAAACAACATTTGCACTTTGTGGATACGCAAGGTATAACTCTCAAACTTGGTGATGAAGTTGAGTTGTTTGTAGATTTAATGAAGCGAAGAAGAGTCACCCGCCATCACTCGGCAGCTCACTTGTTGCAAAAAGCATTGAAAGAAGTGTTGGGAGCCCACATTGCGCAAGCTGGTTCGTATGTTGATGATCAAAAATTACGTTTTGACTTTACTCATTATGAAAAAGTATCGCCAGAACAATTGGAAAAAGTTGAACATCTTGTCAATGAAATGATTGATGCAAGTCTAGTTTCAAAAATCACCTATATGGATTTAAGTGAGGCTAAGAAAA
>CAYOYG010000200.1:0-1625 GCA_964408135.1 uncultured Eubacteriales bacterium
TTGTAACAATTATTTGATTAACATTATGTTTGGATCTATTACTGTTTAGGAAATTCAAAAATTGATATTGCATAGCTGGATGCAAGTGAGCTTCAGGTTCTTCTATTGCTAAAAGTGAATATAATTTGGCTTGTCTCTTCATATAATTTCCGTCAGCAGAAGCCTGCATTTTTGCAAGTAATAACGACATATAAATTAGATTGTTATAACCCAAGCCGTTTCTATAAATATCTAGGCTCCCTCCATTAGTCTTCATTATTAAACCTCTTAATAGATGATCGAATTGAGTATCTACGAATGACAAACTTATGTGATTGTTGTCCTTGTCTAATGACAGCTTTGTGATGTTTTCGTTAGTATCCTTTTGATAGTCTTGAATAGGTTTAATATCTGTACCGCCGCTGTTCTGATAACTATAGCTAAGAGCAGATTTGTTAGCTTGTTCAAAAATTGACATGAACTGTTTATCCTCATTATCCTCATCTAAAACAAACCTCGATTTTACTGTTGTACTAATCCTATTGCTTCTACCAACTCGAAATTCACTATTTACATCTCTTAATGCTGGTAAATATGTACACGTCAGATATGAAAAAAGATCATCCCCTTGTAACTTTATTTGATTTTGAGTTTCACCGCAAAATATCTTCAAAATTGGACGATCTTCACGCCAAGTAAACTCAAACTTTAGTATAAGTTTTGCTTGGTCTAAAGAATTTTGATTAAGTTTTAATCCTTGTAAAAAAGCAGCTTGTTGATCGGATGATAAACAATCGAATGTTACTACTACCTCAATGGGTTGTGACATTTCATGAAAATCCTCCTTAACAATCCTTATGGGTTTAGATACATCTCCGACAGACAGACATGCACTAAGTACTTCAACTATTGCAGTTTTCCCCAAGTTGTTTTCCCCAATTAAAACATTTAGTCCATCTCTTAAATCTAAGATTAGTTCATCTGAAAATTTTCGAAAATTCTTTATTTTAATTTGCGATATATACATATTTAAAATAGATTACTTTGCTTAATGTATTTACAATAAATGCACTTTGGACTTGGTTTTGGAATTGGCGAATCTAATACTCTTCTGGCTTCAATTAGCTTTTCATCTACCCAATCTGCTTTACCATCGTATGACTGAACTTTAACGTTAAAACTCAACTGACCGTCTTCGAAGCCATCATCCTTGTTAACGCGACAATATACAAAGTAGCCACGATTCAGTACTTTGAATCCGTTTTGTCTCAATAGCCATTGATAAATCTCCATCTGGCGTTTGTAGCTGTCGTATAACTCTCCTTCTTTGGCTCCTGAGGCTTTGTAGTCCACCACAATAAGACTTCCTTGCGAATCGACCCACACATCATCAACTGCTCCAAACACGAGAAAATCCGTCGAGGTATGATGATGCTGAATTCCAGTGAAATTGTGTCTCCACTTATCTATGTCGGGATGACTAAAGGGAATTGCATCAATACCTTCTCGCAATATTAAAGGATGAGGTGTGCCTAATTTTCTATGTTCGTCAAACTCCTGTTTTAGTAGGTAGTCTATGGCATTATTGATCGTGTATGGGGCGCCAAACGGACGAGCGAGTCCTTTACCAGCATATAACCAAAAAC
>CAYOYG010000201.1:0-1624 GCA_964408135.1 uncultured Eubacteriales bacterium
TACGAATATCAATGTTAAATTTCTTTTGCATATCCTCGATAGTTTGAACAAGTAAAGCATCACGTGATTTAATCACGCCACCAATATGATAAGGTAATCCACAATTGGCAAAACTAATGTATTCACCGCGTTCAAAAAGAATAATTTCGGCATGTTCATCTAGTCTTCTGAGTCGAGCTGCAGTTGTCGCACCGCCAGCAACGCCTCCAATTATCAAAATTTTATTATGCATATTATGCACCTCCGACACGATAAGAATACGACTTTACTTTGGAATAGTCAAATAGGATGCGCTTGGTTTCATAATGAGGCTTTAGAGTGGGTGTCTTCTTACTTTTAAGAGTCAATTAGATATGATATAATTAATTTAAATTATGGAGGGGTAAAGATGAAAATATTAGTTGCTGGTGGTGCTGGTTATATTGGCTCACATTGTTGCAAGACATTATTGAATCGCGGTTATGATGTAGTAGTAGTTGATAATCTTTCAACTGGGCATCTAGAAGCGGTTGATTCACGAGCCAAATTTTATAAAGCCGATATTCGTAATTATGACGATATTTCACCTATTTTTAAAAATGAAAAATTGGATGGTGTCATACTTCTTGCTAGCAATTCACTGGTTGGGGAAAGTGTCACAAATCCATTAAAATATTTTGATAATAATGTACATGGTGCTGAGGTTTTACTTCGTGCTATGACTACTTTTAATGTAAAACGAATTGTTTTTTCATCCTCTGCTGCTGTATATGGAGAACCAAAAAACATTCCGATTGATGAGAATAGTGATACAAATCCAACCAATCCATATGGAGAAACGAAATTAGCAATTGAAAAAATGCTTAAATGGGTAGACAAAGCATTTAGTATTAAATATATAGCTTTACGTTATTTCAATGTAGCTGGAGCTGATTTTTCTGGTGAAATCGGGGAAGCACACAATCCTGAAACACATCTGATTCCAATTGTCTTACAAGTCCCACTTGGTAAAAGAAAATTTGTGTCGATTTTTGGAAGTGATTACCCTACAAAAGATGGAACATGTATTCGAGATTATATCCATATTGAAGATTTAGTAGATGCTCATATACTTGCATTGAAAAATTTACTGGATGGTGGTCAATCGGATGTGTTTAATTTGGGTAGTGAATCTGGCTATAGTGTTCGTGAAATCATCAATGAAGTAGCATCGGTCACTGGATCGAACATCCCTTATGAAATTTGGGAAAGACGCGCCGGAGATCCCGCAATTTTAATTGCCTCTAGTCATAAGGCTAAAACCATTTTAAATTGGCAACCAAAGTACACTCAAGTACGCGATATTATTGCGAGTGCATGGAAGTTTCATCAAAAGCATCCAAATGGTTTTGAAAAGGATTAATTTATGCAATATTATTTTGCTTTAAAGATTATACAGGATAAAGTGATTTTATCATCTGAAGATGAGCATCATATTTTGCATGTGATGCGAATGAAGAAGGATGATCAACTCATTGCGATTGTCGCTGGTGTAAAATACCTTTGTACGATATTAGATGATCGAAAATTAAGCATCGGAATTAAGCAAATTATTCAAGAGAATGCAGAGCTTTCTCGCCATATAACCCTGATTTATAGTATGCCG
>CAYOYG010000202.1:0-1581 GCA_964408135.1 uncultured Eubacteriales bacterium
TGTGATTCTTAAAATTGTTGAATTGCCGTTTATTCATAAGAATTTCTATCAAGGCATTGTAAATAATAACGATATTCCGTTTGGTAAATCAGTAGCGTATGATCTCCTAAATAATAGCAGGTACAATTGGCGATTATTCATTCTCAAAATAGTTACGGAAGTAATAACTTCATTTTTCAAACCGTTGACAAAAGAATCAAGAAATGGAGTTCTAATCTTAGACGACAGCAGTCATCCGAGAAACCGAAGCAAAGAAGTAGAATTGCTCGCAAAATTGTATGATCACGTTACTTGTAAATTTTACAGGGGCTTCCGATTGTTTCAATTGTGTTGGTCTGACGGCAACAGCTTGATTCCTGTAGATTTCGCACTATTGTCATCCAACAAAGCTGAGAGCCGTATTAAAGAAATGAACCAAAACATTGATAAAAGAAGTTGTGGCTATCAAAGACGAAAAGAAGCGATAAGCAAATCAACAGACTTAATAGTACCAATGGTAAAGAGGATATTGAGCAGAGGAATAAAAGCGAAATATCTGTTGATGGACAGTTGGTTTGGGTTTCCGTCGGTTATAATATCTATCAAACCGTTTATTGATGTCATCTGTATGGTAAGGAATACTCCAAATATACACTATACGTACAACGGCGAGCGTGGACATCTGAGTATGATTTACAAAAAGATAAAGAAGAATCGCGGTAAAGCAAGAATCAAAGGCAGTGAAATCGTTGAAATCATCAATGACAAAAAAACAGTTATAGAAAAAGTAAAAATAGTATTTGTAAATAATCGAAATAAAAAGCAAAGCTGGCTTGCGATTCTATCGACAGACATTACATTATCGGACACAGAAATTGTTAGAATATACGGAAAACGTTGGGATATAGAGGTTTATTTCAAAGTGATAAAACAATGTTTGAACGTAGGTAAAGAAAATGAATCAAGAAGTTATGACGCCATGATTGCACATATATCAATAGTAATGCTTCGGTACATATTTTTGACGGTGGAGCAAAGAAAAAGCGTAGATCCCAAAACATTGGGCGGAGTATATCGAGAGATGATCGAAGAGATGGAAGATATTACCGTAGTGGAAGCATTAAGCAAAATAATAATATTAGCCATGAGGAAAATCAATGACTTACAAATTGTAGACAAAGAAACCATAAACCAAATTATTGATGTCTTCATGGGAATTATGTTGGAAAAATATCATTTCAAGTGCGAGGCGGCATAAACAACATGTTTATATGATGTTTATGCCAACTCGGAAAGTTGAGTTATTATTTAATACCGAAAGATGACTATGAGGATACATTCAATGATTATTTGAAATTTTCAATTGGAGTTAATTACAACAAATACTATTTTGAGCAATCCGAAAAAGAATTCTTAAGAGTCAATTGCGGTGTGTCGTATGTTTTTGCAATAGGATGGCTTTAGGCTTTGGGTTTAAGGCAACAGCAAAACAGCGATGTGGTCGGCAAATTCAACCTTATTCATCCGATGACTGGCAGTCATCGGATGAATGCCGTAGCAAAGTAAAATATCGGACATCTTTGGCTTTCGATGTCCGATAAT
>CAYOYG010000203.1:0-1574 GCA_964408135.1 uncultured Eubacteriales bacterium
GCTGATGGCAAAACCTTAAAGGATGTTGAGACAAGTGAGGCGGATGAATTATAAAAAACCACATGTAAGTAGGAGGTTTTAGACTTGAGCAACGCAGAAACCATTATTCAATACTGCCGTATGGTCAATATGCCAGTAACGGCAAAACAAATCCTTGATGCTCGTTTCCCTGGGAAGCCGCAGCCTTATATAAACTCAACGATCAATGATCTTGTTCAAAATAAAAAACTCGTTCGCAATGATGAAGTCAGACCATACACAGTTCGGCTCCCTATGGACGGTGAAGTTATTCCCGAACCGAAGGATTATTCAAGGAGTAACCGAAGTGTGCCGACCAAAACGTGGAGCGGTATCGAGGTGCCTTGTACACGATTCACAAAGGAAGAACTGGACGAGACCGCCAAACGTGTAAACAGAGATCCGCGGTATGGTGAAGAAGGTGCAATTATAAATAGCTGTCTTAATAAGTTTCCTCAAAATGTAGACAGTGACATTATTGCAATGAAAATTGCCTTGATTGATATGACGAACTCCACTAACCTAAATAAACACTTGAGCAAGATTTATTTGACAAGATTGATTGAAAAAATAAAAAGCTGCAATTTTGACGAACGGGTGGCTAAGGGCGATATTTCTTTAGTTGGCGAATTGGCGAAGAATGAAATTAACCTTTTTTCATTCTTCAGCAAGTATTGCCTGTACCATAATTATTATGTTTACCAAAATGACGACTATGTAATATTCGATGGTGTCATGCAAAACAATGTCGGTCAGTTTCTTTCTCATTACGAGTATAAAGGCAAAATATACAAAGCATCACAAATCAAAAACTGTATTGAAAAAATGCGCCAAACTTATGACTATGAGGGATATTTAGCGCTGATAGATTCAATCCTTGAGCGAAACAATATAAATAGCAAAGGTAAACACAGAAAATTTGACTGGTTTGTGTGGTATAACAACCGATAGTCCAATACGGACGAAAATTTGGAGGATACCCAATATGGCAAAGAAAGAAATTAAAAATTTCAAATCACTTGAAGCACTTCAATCAGTCGTAAACGTTGTTAACGAAGCGAGCGAGGCAGTCAAAGATAAAAGTCGCACCATAGCTAATAGTGCTATCCCTGATGTTTTAGCTGGAGCGTTAGGAGCGGGAATCGGTGGTGTGATTTCCTTTGCAGCATTGTACGGATTAGGTACAGTCGGATTGAGTGCGGTTGGAATAACATCGGGACTGGCTGCAGCTGGTGGTGGCGCAATTGCTGCTGGTGGACTTGGAATGGTCGCAGGCATTTTTGTGCTTGCCGCTCCGATTGTTATATTAGGAGCAGGTGGAGTTGGAATCGCGGCGGCAATTAAGCGCAAACAACTCCGGCAAGAAAAAGAACGACTCTTGAAAGTTGCCGTAGAAAAACATCACGCTATTGTGACAGCCTTGAAAAATGAGGTGGATGTTACAAAAGAACGTGCTGATTATTTAACCAGTCTCAACATACTTTTGAAAAAGGCAATAAAAGACCTGCAGGCTGATTTAGGACCGGGGGTAGAATAATGCCAAAACACTCACTTTC
>CAYOYG010000204.1:0-1568 GCA_964408135.1 uncultured Eubacteriales bacterium
GATAATCTGCTTGAGTGGTTAGAACATAATTTATCCGATTCGGTAAAGGGCGTCCTATTGACTCATAGGTCTTCCTTCCCATAACGACCGAGTGATGAAGTGTTGTTAATTTAAAATGTGCCATATCTTCTAAATTATGCCAAGGTAAGCGATTTTGATTGCCAATGACGCGGTTGTTCGCCATGGCTACAATAATAGTAATCATTAAACACTCACCTCACCTTTAATCGGTGGATATGGATTATAATCCACTAATTCAAAATCCTCATAGCGAAAATCAACAATACTCTTTACCGGACGTTTAATAATAAGTCTTGGTAGATTTCTTGGTGTCCGTTGTAATTGTTCTTTAACCTGTTCAATATGGTTGAGGTAAATATGGGTGTCGCCAAATGTATGAACGAAATCGCCAACTTCATAACCGCAAACATGAGCAAACATCATTAGCAAAATTGAATAGGATGCAATGTTAAATGGAACACCCAGAAATACATCGGCGCTCCTTTGGTATAACTGACAGGATAATTTTTTATCATCGCCCGAAACATAAAACTGGACAAATGCATGACAAGGTGGTAAAGCCATATCTTGAATTTCACTTGGATTCCAAGCCGATAGAATATGGCGACGTGACATTGGATTATTTTTTAAACTATTCTCAACTTCTAATAGTTGATCGACACCATTAAAATCACGCCATTGCTTGCCATAAACCGGGCCTAAATTTCCGTATTTTGCTGCAAAATCATCATCCTTGCAAATCCGTTCAATGAATTCTTTTTGGGTTTCTTGGTTGTAAAAAGGCGATTTTTTGAAGTTTTCATAGGGCCATTCATTCCAAATGCGAACATTTTGTTTGACGAGCTCCTGAATATTTGTATTTCCTTTTATAAACCATAATAATTCTTTTAGGATTGCGGGGAAATATACTTTTTTAGTGGTAATAAGTGGAAATCCTTCGGCCAAATTAAAACGCATTTGGTAGCCAAAAATGGCGATCGTTCCGGTTCCGGTTCGATCTTTTTTTATTGTGCCATTTTGCAAGATATACTGACATAATTCATGGTACTGCTTCATAGTTTTACTCCTTAACAAATTCACCTTTTGTTGTGCGGCCGACAAATGATAGCTTTTCGGCAATAACAAGATTAGGCATATTCTCATTTTCTTCCAATCGACCACAAATGGAAATCAGTTGACCTTCTTTATAATAGTTTTTAACCGATTCACTGATACCCTTCCATAAGACACATCGAATGACATCAATTCGAAATTTTCCTTCAAAATCCTTAAAATCTCGTTCGACAGCTAGCAACAAATAATGACTATTCTTACTATCACTTTCAAATCCCACTACTTTTCCAATTAATACGACCTGATTTAGCATCTTTTCCTCCTATAGGTAAGACATGTCACTATTATACACTAAAGTCAATTTTATATAATAACAATTTTTGCGTTTTCTCGACTATTTTCCTTCAATCACAACAAAAGCAATGACATAATCACCATCGTGTGTCAAAGAAAGAAAAACAGCGGGGTTATTAACAGTCGGTATACCATTATCA
>CAYOYG010000205.1:0-1566 GCA_964408135.1 uncultured Eubacteriales bacterium
GGGGCACACAAAAGAACTTTATTACCAAACCATGTCAATAGACTATAGTTTGGTCATTACATTTAAACAACTTGCAGATGATACTCTTGTAGATAACAGTCTATATAATGAGTTAATTTCTATAAACACACTTGAAGTACTAGGTGAGGCTGAGTTAACTCTTGACTTGTGATTTGGCTTCATTTAAGATCATTGATTCCCAAATGTTCAAATCAATCCCATTAAACTGTCGATTTGAGTTGAATGATTCAAAGAGACTACGTTTTATAGCTGATACGAGAGTTTTTTGAATCGTAAAGAAGGAAAGGCCGTTACAAAGATTGATGATATTCGCTAAATTATCATCGTCATTTAATTTAAAGGGAGTCTTATTAAGTGTCTGAAATATAAGCTCTTTAATTTGCATCTCACTGGGAAGTCCAAGTTTAATCCACAAATCGAATCTTCGAATGAGTGCCGAATCTATCATATCAGGTTGATTAGTGGCAGCAATGACTATGCTTTCTTGTGGTAGGTAATCGAAAAGCTGAAGAATTGTATTAACGACCCTTTTCATTTCACCATGGTCTTGAGAATAGTCACGTATTTTACCAAGAGAATCAAATTCATCTAAAAGAATGATACTTTCTTCTGATGCGGCTCTTCGGAATAATTTAGCGAGATTCTTGCTTGTTTCACCTAATCGAGAGGAAACGATTGCGCCTAAATTAATGACAATCATCATTTTCTTAAGCTCACCTGCGAGCACGTATGATGCAAGTGTTTTGCCACAGCCAGATGGGCCAGAAAAAAGTAATTTATTTGCAATAGGAAGGTCATATTGCTTAAGAAGATCACTGCCTAAATGTTCTTGAACAAAGAAACCAAGTTCCAACTTAATCTCAGGTGAGCAAACAAGATCCTCAAATGAATAATCAGAGGTAAGTTTTTCTATAACTAATTCATTGACTTCACGATCCTCTTCTCTTATAATATGCTTTGGAGACCCGACCTTCAATAAACCACTGGTCTGATGTGTCCTCAACCCCTCTTTAATAAGAGATTGTAATTGTAGTGCAAAATTGATCTTCTTTGTTTTCTTTGAATGTTCTATAAGCTCATTTAAGACTTGCAGTAACCTTTCTTGATCATTTTCAAGACCATATTTGGCAATTTCCTTAATAAAGTCCAACTGGCTCATGGCATTTACATTCTTAGTACAAATGTAAGCTTAAAAACCCAATTTGTCTCAAGTACCCCATTCTTTTCGATGAAGCTAATAACGAATATGTGGGTATGATATTTTGTAAACAACACAATAACATGATTATACGGGCAACGCCAAGAGTATATATTTAATTAATATTTTCATTCCGTTTTACTGTGGATCAACTAGGATTGTGATCATCAGTAGTTTTTCGATTTGTTGTACCAGTGTTGTTCAAAAAGCACTGGAAAATCTATTGAATTGTCGCGAGATAAAATTTGTTCTATGACTCCGAAGTGATTTGAACTCCATAAACAAAACCAATAGATTGTTAAAACTGAACTGGTGTGTACTTTGGTGTGTACCTAAACAAAAAGCCA
>CAYOYG010000206.1:0-1561 GCA_964408135.1 uncultured Eubacteriales bacterium
GCCACTTTTGTTGCTAGAGGGTTGCGACAGAAAGCCCGAAGAAGGTGAAAGGAAAAAGTACCATAATTTTCCAAGAGAAGTTAAAGATTGGGCAAAAAAAAAAAATCTACATTTGGATTCAAGAACAAATGGGCCTGCAATCGCTGCTTTTGAATTAGCAGACGGTTTAAGACCATTTAGATACGGGAGTAACAACAAATGGCATATTCATCATTTATACTCTGGAAAATTTCCGTATTTTAAAAAAACGGAGACCCTTCACGCAGCTAAGAACGGCCTTCATTTTACGCAATCAGCCGGGTTAATTGCAGTCCACCCAATTCTTGATGCTTTATGCGATGAATCACCAGCCATTACCTGGTTCTTGAGGTATGCCTCTTGGGATAAATTTGGTTACGATCCAGATGGCGTCTTTTCAGACAAGATCGATGAATACGGATTCTCAATCTCCAAGGCCAGCCAAAATAAAATTTTTTGCTCGCCTGAACATTCTGCATACAATCAGGCCAATGCATCATGCTGACCCACTTGGCTCGAAATCTGGCAAACCCTTAATAAAGCCCTCAGCACAACTCCCTGGTGGTTTACTTAACCCTCCGACACCACCTAGACAATTTTGCTTCGACCGGCTCGTTTGACCCAAAACTTTCGAGACCATCACACAACATCAATTGTGACCAACAAACCGCCTAAAGGGCGGTTTTATGCTAAGATGAACACCATAGCCAAAACTTTATCGCAAAAACATATGGATCTTGAAGAAACAATATTTTTCTACACTAGAAACGATTATCTAATCGTCAACAATATGCTTTGCGGAAATATGCAGCGCTTGTGGAAAGTTGCGGAAATCGTGAATAATGATTCAAGGGGCGTTCTTGAAGAGCATAAACGTGGCGAACGGACGCTCGATGAGAAAAGCATTGAGAGATATCAAAACCGAATGTACGAAAAATTGGATGACACAGCGAAATCAAAAATACTCAGAATCGCAAAAAACGATATTTCTAATATCCTGAACGCGATGAAACCCATTCAAGAACAAGTGGTGGTTTACAGAAACGTGAGGATCGACGACGTTCTGCCGCACCATGATCTCAATGACATGGTTGAGTTTAAAATCATTTCATCGACGTCGATTGTTCCATCAGTCCCGAATCACGACTACTATAGATACGAGATAAATATTCCAAAAAACGGGCTTGTCTTGGAGCTTGATCGATTCGACAGCTTCGTCAGAAACGAAGACGGCGAAATACTGCTCCCACCCATGAAATGCAGAATAAACAATTGGCGTAACAGCGACAACGGACACTGCAAAGGAATAATCGAATTAGAATATTTGGAGAAATTATCCATTGCATTGGATTAACAATCATCGTGGTAAAAAATGAGTGGACTTGGGTTTCGGTTACGGCATAAAAAGGCCCGTTTCCATTTTTAGTGAAAAACCAGGATTTGTTGCTATACTAAAAGCAATATCGTTTGAATACATTTTTCTGAAACAACCATAACCCACGATTATGAAAAATTTATTTTTAAAAATCTTGGTCGGCGCGGC
>CAYOYG010000207.1:0-1560 GCA_964408135.1 uncultured Eubacteriales bacterium
TCCACAGATTCTTATCGGCTGATAAGATAGACTATCTAGATCCAAAGTCTCTATCAAGTCTTAATCTCTATGTCTATTGTGGAGATAATCCAGTGATGGGATATGACCCAAGTGGTTGTGTTTGGTGGAATCCATTAAGTTGGAGTAATGAAACAAAGATTATCGTAGGGGCAGCATTTATTGTGATTGGATTACTTGCAACGGTTGCTACAGGGGGAGCGTTGGTACCAGCCTTATTAGCGACAATTAAAACTGTAGCAACAAGTGTCATAATAAGTGCTGCAGTTGGAACTGCTACAGGAGGTATTTTAGCAGCCATTAGTGGTGAAGACATATGGCGAGGAATGCTACAAGGTGCAATAGATGGGGCTGTTGATGGATTTATGTGGGGTGGGATTGCTTCTGGAACTGGTAACATTCTTAAATCATTTGCACGCTCATCGTGGGGACAAAGAAGTATTAACATGACACAAAACTCTAAGAATTGGTTTTTTGGAAATAAAGGTGGAGATTTAACTATTTTTAGAAATGGTAGTAGTTTTAGATTAGAATATGGAGTTTCTAATGGATTGCATTATCACGCAAGACTTGCGGGCGGTATTGGTAAGCATAGAAAAGCTTTATTTGATGTTATGTACTATGGAGGAATGACGTTATACAGTTTCTTTGATAATTTGTAGGAGGAGGTAATAATATGAGTGAACTAATTAGATACAGAATTATGTTTGATTCCAACAACTATGAGTTACCATTATTTGAAGTGACTAGATTAATGGATGATTTATCAGTTAAGTCTAATATTGCATTGTATTTTTCAAGAGCAAATGTGCCAAATACAGATATAGTGTTAAAAAAGTATATTGATAAATATAAAGTCAAGGTTTTAAAGAAAAAAGGACACGAAAGATCTGATTTTATAGTCATTATAGATAATATAAAAAGCAATTTGGAATTATTAGAACTTATGAGACAACACGGGTTAAACATGTATTATATCAATACAAAAAAATATGAAAGTTTTAGTAACATAGAATCCATTTTTAGAGAAAAAGATAGTCAGAAGATTGATTTTATATTATATGAGTTAGTCTGCTATGAAATTTTAGTTTACTTTGATATTGATAGAACCATCGATATCAGTTTTAATTCTAGACATTTCAGCAAAGAAGAAATATATAAATCAATGTTAACTTGGCTTAAATCTATCAAAGTAAATAGTTTTACAATTGAAGAGCTAAAGTAACTATTTAAATTCTAATTATTAGAAAATCGTTGAGTTCAAATGAATAAAAGTTTAGTCTTCTTTATGCGCTAACGTATTTTATGAAAAACGGAAAAAACCACTAAGAAGAAATAAAAAATCCTTCTTAGTGGTTTTAGCGATTAATGGTAGTATCTATAATAATCAGGATTATTAAGAATTTACATCTTTTTAAACATTATGAATATGATGTATAAAAACGATATCATTAAAAAGATTAAACCCATTTATACCATTCTCTTCGCACCATATGATTACATGTATAATCCGATTAATCAGCATCAGCTCCTTATTAATTC
>CAYOYG010000208.1:0-1557 GCA_964408135.1 uncultured Eubacteriales bacterium
TTGTAGTCAACCAACATACCCATGCGTTTGCTTGGTTGGATCAAGGGGGGGGGGAACATTATCCTTCTTTATTAGTTAATCTGACCATTCAATCGGTCCATGCTTATGGAGGGTTTGTTGAAATTAGAGGCGACGACACGGTATTAATCGTCGGTGATGGTGTTAACATCCGTTATTACCCTTGTGGAATCATACCCCATGATAAACATCAACTACTCTTACAATTTAGTGATGGTTCAAGTTTGGTTTTTAGCATTCAAATGTATGGTGGTATTTATGCTTTTAAATCCGGTGAATGTAAGAATCCTTATATCGATATTGCCCATAAGTTACCTTCGTTTTTAAGCGATAAATTCACTTTTGAATACTTTAGAAGTATCTTTCATTCAGTTTCGCCAAAAATGTCGATTAAAGCCTTTTTAGCCACCCAACAACGATTTCCCGGTCTTGGTAATGGTATTTTACAAGAAGTTCTCTATTGGGCTAAATTCAGCCATAAACGCCTACTTGAAGCCTTAGATGAAGAAGATCAAAAACGCCTTTACCTTGCTATAGTTTCAACTATAAAAGACATCATTCAAAATAATGGGCGGGATACGGAAAAAGATATCCATAACCAAAAAGGCGGTTATGCAACAAAATTGAGCAAGTTAACCTGTGGTCAAACTTGCTCAAGATGTCATTCCCCAATAAAAAAGGCAGCCTATTTAGGTGGCAGTATTTATTTTTGCGATTGTTTAAAATAATTGTGTTTTATTTTTTAGAAACCAAACGCTTCCCCGCTTTAATACTATCACTAATAACACCAATCACACTTAAAACCGATATAACTTTTGCAATCGTAAAAATATTATTTTGAACATGTGATTCGGTGATGGAATAGAAATTAGCCGCGTAAGTAATAAAATCAGAATCAACTAGTTGAGGATTGTTGATAAACACAATCGTAACTACGCAGGAAAAGATTTGATAAGCGATGAAAAATATGGTGTTTCTCTTATTCCAAAAGCCGCGATAAATGATCATACATTGCATAACAACATATAGACCAAACGAAAGGATAAATATTGGCAAAAATCCCGTGACATATGTTTCATTAAAAAATGAGACAACTAATGTGCCATTTTCGTACCATCCAATATAGGAAATATAGGTGGTAATACCAATGATGAAAATGACAGAGAATATGGTGCCGAAAATAAGACCTGTAATCATCTTGCTTCGCGAGACTTTAATATCACTTTCTTTGGGAAGTTCTGGCAAATCACTTAACTTCCATTCACAAGCGTTTTTCGGTTGCACATTTTTATAATCTATGATAACAAAGACCAGTGTGACAATTGCAAAAGCAGAGGTTAATCCTTCAAACAAACCAGAAAAGATAGAACCAATGAACTGACCTATGGCTTCATACCAAACCACATTTTGACTGGCAATAATCGCATCCATGCTTGCGCCAAACAAACTTAATACCCCGATAACAATTAAGACAATTTTTAAAATAGTCCAATAAAGATCAAAATAAGCTGGAGATATTAAGTAGCGTTCTTTCCCACG
>CAYOYG010000209.1:0-1539 GCA_964408135.1 uncultured Eubacteriales bacterium
CAGGCAATCCATCTACCCAAAAGACGGATTCACTATGGAAACAATTGAAAAGTTTAGCGAGACTTAAGCCTTTTAGATGGATATTAGGACTATTTATATTCAATATGGTCGCTTTTGATATTATTATGGCACTCTACATTTATTTTATGAAATATGCACTGAATATTTCTGAAGATTTAAGTTATATTTTTATGGCAATTCCATTGGTCGCAGCTGTTATATTTACACCGATGTGGGTGAAAATCAGCGATCGGTTAGGGAAGGAAAAAACCTATGTATTATCTGCATTTTATTTCATGTTGCCTTTGATCTCTCGCATATGGATTCCATCTAATCAAATGGTGGTTACCGGTATCGTCACAGTGCTCATAGGGATTGGCATATCTGCTTCACAAGTACTCATTTTTTCAATTTTACCAGATGTAGTTGAGGTAGACGAGCGTGAAAATGGTACGAGAAGAGAAGGGGTTATTTACGGTATGACCATGTTGATTTATAAAATGAGTTCAGCTGTCATGGTGGGTCTTACGACCGCTTCGCTTGGCTGGATTGGTTATGTAGAAAGTTCAAGTAACCAAATGTTTACACAAACGCCTCAAGCAATTATGGGGATTCGGATATTAATGGGATGTTTACCAGCATGTTTTTTACTTTTATCGATACTTTGTGTAAGAAATTTAAGAAAAACTGTGAGATGAGGAACATACTATGAACTTAAATAATCAAACAAAAAATAGTGATCAGCATCAAATGAGTGATCAGCATCAAATGAGTGAACAAATTCAGAATGAAAGACAATTACAAGAATGGATGAGTCAATTAACACTTGATGAAAAAATCCAATTGTTATCAGGAAAGGACTGTTGGAATACAGTGGGGATAGATCGTCTTGGAATTCACTCGTTTATGGTTTCAGATGGTCCTCATGGATTGAGAATGCAAATTGGGGCTATGGACAATTTGGGGATAGGCGAAAGTGAACCTGCTGTATGTTTTCCAACTGCGAGTGCACTCGCATGTAGTTTTGATCGTACACTCATGTATAAGGTAGGAAAGGCTATTGGAGAAGAATGCGTGAGTGAACATGTGGCGATTTTATTGGGTCCAGGTGTCAATCAGAAGCGTAGTCCACTTTGTGGTCGAAATTTTGAATATTTTAGTGAAGATCCGTATGCATCTGGCGAATTGGGTGCCAGTATGATACAAGGTATTCAAAGCACTGGAACTATGGCTTGTGTGAAACATTTAGCTGTAAATAATCAAGAAGAAAAACGAATGACAATTGATGCAATCGTCGACGAACGCGCACTTCGAGAAAGCTATTTGAAGTCCTTTGAAATTGCAATTAAAAAAGGACGTCCTGATACGGTTATGTGTGCTTATAACCGATTAAATGGAGTTTATTGCAGCGAGAACAAGCGACTTTTAAACGACATTTTACGTGATGAATGGAAGTTTGACGGAGCTGTGGTCTCTGATTGGGGAGCTGTTCATGACCGCGTTTTAGGCATTGAAGCTGGTCTTGATTTAGAAATGCCT
>CAYOYG010000210.1:0-1514 GCA_964408135.1 uncultured Eubacteriales bacterium
GAGAAATGACCATTAATCGTCAAGGAGTATCGTATCATGGGATGGTAGAAGATACCTACCAAGAATTGCTCTTTGATATTCGTCTCATCCCATCTATGCCTTTTACTCCAGGTAAAAATCTAGATATGCACTATCAAAATGCCTATTATGGATTAGAACCAATTGAAGGTAAAAATCGAGTTGTCAAATGGATGATTATCAGTGAAGAATTGCATAATCTTGTTAACGAAAAATGGGCAAAAGTAAGTGCAGATGCCTATCACGAAGAGCTTGAAAGGAAATAAGCTATGGAACAAAAACATACGCCCAGTATTAAAA
Organism: uncultured Eubacteriales bacterium; assembly: GCA_964408135.1. GTDB lineage: Bacteria > Bacillota_I > Bacilli_A > RFN20 > UBA1709 > CAYOYG01. The sequence continues at coordinate 319 of CAYOYG010000210.1, forward strand.
TTGGATTAAAGAGCTTCTTGTCGATGGTTATTATTCTTGGCAGTATCATGGTTTTGGTTGGTATTTTGACGTATATCATACCTGCAGGAATGTATGATATTGGTGAGAATAATGAAATCATACCCGGGACTTTCCGCTTTATTGAAAGTGCAACCAGATTACCAATCTGGCGGTGGATTACTGCTCCTTTTGAAGGACTGTTTCTAGCAAAAGGTAGTTTAACGGTGATTCAAATTGTGGTCCTATTGTTGTTTTTAGGCGGGTCACTCGCGATTGTTGAAGATATTGGTGGGATTGAATCATTGGTTCGCGTCTTAGTTCGCAAATTTGCCAATCGACGCTACCAAGCCTTATGGATTATTGCTTTAGTGATGATGTTATTATCCTCATTACTTGGATTACAAGAAGAGTTATTAATTTTATTACCAATCTTCCTGGTATTTGCTAAAGCGATGGGATGGAGCCGAATGATGGCTCTTAGTTTAGTTTTAATCACTACTGGGGTTGGTTTCACTGCGGCGATGCTCAATCCTTTTACCATTGGAATTGTGTCTCAACTAGCCAATATTCGGGTGATCGATGGTCTGTGGTATCGAGCGATAATTTTTATTGTGTTGTATTTTGCCGCGGTTATTTTCTTGATTCGTTTAGCCAAGTGGGAAGAAAAGAATCTTACCAACACAGTTGATGTATCCCATTTTAATCAATCTAGTGATGATCATAAAAAAAATGATGCTAAGAAAGTAAAAAATCTAATTGTATTATTTAGTGTGGTTATACTGGTGATGATTGTTTCTTCTTTGGTACCATTTTTAGCTGAATTAGGTATTGGTATGGTTCTTATGGCGCTTACATTTGTCATTGGTGCTTTCATTATTGGTGTTAAAACAAAAGGATTTCGCCCAACATGGCGTGTCTTCACACAGGGAGTAAAAACAATATCTCCTTCGGTCTTAATTGTATTAATGGCCTTTAGTATTATCTATATTGCAGAAAGAGGCAATATTCTCCATACAGCTTTCCACTATATTTACGCCTTATTAACAAGCCAATCACCTTATGTAGCCGTAATGATTATTTATTTATTTACACTCATTGTTGAATTCTTTATTCCAAGTTCGACTAGTAAATCGTTGTTGATTATCCCCTTATTAACCCTAGCTCCAATACCAGGTATCAGTAAAAACATTATAGCC
>CAYOYG010000211.1:0-1513 GCA_964408135.1 uncultured Eubacteriales bacterium
GGTAAAAATGAAAAGCAAAGTCTTGATTACTTTGCTTATGCCTCTATTTCTTGGTGTTGAATGATTAGTCATGTTGATTGGTCCGATGATGAAAGGTTGGAACAATTTCTTTTAATAAAGCTAATACCAACTCAACATCATTCGCTTGGGCCGCTTTTAGTAAGTTTTCAACGGCGCTCATAATCATACATTCATCAATCGTTGGCTGCTTTGTTATGAAAATCTTGTCCTGTGCCGTTTTGCTATCTTCTTCCGATAACAACAATTCCTCATATAATTTTTCACCCGGACGTAAACCAGTAAATTCAATTTTAATATCTTTGTATGGTTCAAAACCGGATAAACGGATCAAATTTTCTGCTAAATCAAGAATCTTCACGGGTTTACCCATATCCAAAATGAATATTTCGCCATTTTCAGCCATTGTCCCGGTTTTTAATACTAACGAAACTGCTTCGGGAATCGTCATAAAAAAGCGAGTAATTTCTTTATCGGTTACCGTGACTGGTCCCCCGTTAGCAATTTGCTTTTTAAATAAAGGAATAACCGAGCCGTTCGAACCAAGTACATTACCAAATCGCACAGCGCAAAATTTCGTGCTGACACCTTCATGTTGACCAAAACAACGGGTGATCATTTCACAACAACGTTTGGTTGCTCCCATAACATTGGTTGGATTAACGGCTTTATCTGTCGAAATTAAAACAAAGCGTTCACTATGAAACTCCGCCGCTAGTCGACATAAAACTAACGTGCCACCAATATTATTTTTTACCGCTTGTTCCGGTACTTGTTCCATTAAAGGAACATGTTTATGAGCGGCAGCATGGAAAATAATTTGTGGTTCATAACGTTGAAAGATAATTTTACATTTGGAGTAATCTGTAACCGAAGTAATTTCAACTGCGAGATTTAATTCGCCATTATACAAGCCTTTCAATTCTTGTTGAATTTCATAAGCATTATTTTCATAAATATCAACGATGATAATTTGTTTTGGATGATACTTGGCTATTTGCCGACAAATTTCACTGCCGATTGAACCACCACCACCACTGACTAAACAGACTTTATTAGCAACATAATCTCGAACTTCTTGATCATCAAAAACTTGGGCTTTTCTTCCTAGCAAGTCTTCAATGTTGACCTCTTTTATCTGTGAGACAATACTTGCTTCTTTTTCAATTTCATGGGTATATGGTAAAACTCGTGTTTCCTTATTCGTCTTGACACATTGTTCCAAAATTCGAATTCGATCGGATTCTGGACATGATGGAATCGCCAATATGATGGCATCAATATTAAATTCAATGACTTTCTTTTCGACTTGATTGGTATTACCAACGACTGGAACTTCTTGGATATACATCCCTTTTTTCCGAATATCATCGTCCAAAATGCAAATCGGGTCATAAATGGCCGGATTGTTTTTTAATTCTTTAATGATTGCATTCCCTGTCCATCCACCGCCAATAATCATCGTCCGTTTTGCTTTAGCAGGTGATTCTTTTTG
>CAYOYG010000212.1:0-1513 GCA_964408135.1 uncultured Eubacteriales bacterium
AACGAAAAGCCTTTATCGTGGCCGAAGACAATCAAATTGAAGATAAAGCCCGTCTGGCCTTAAATGAAATGTTTAAGAAGAAAGATTTATCGGAAATGTTTGTCAGCAGTTCACGGGCTTTAGATATGTTAAATAACGATCTCGAAGCTTTAGTAATATCAGTGGATACGCATCGAGCGACAATTTCGATTGCGCCTAAACTATTTGAAATCGCGAAACGTGTCGCCATCGTCGACCATCATCGTCGGGCGGAAGATGCGATCGATAATCCTGTCTTTAGTTACATTGAACCAAACGCCTCCTCCACTTGTGAAGTCGCGATTGAAATTATTAAATCGTTGGATATAAAAGTAGACTTAAGTGATGCGATTGCTACCTATATGTTGCTTGGTATGTATGTCGATACCAACGGCTTTAAGACCGCAACATCCACCAATACTTTTGAATCAGCGATGTATCTAAAAGAATTGGGTGCCGATAGCAAGACGGTGGAAGATTACTTAAAAGAACAATACGAAGAATATATCTTGAAAACGAAAATATTGGCCAATATGGAAATTCCTTATTTTGGTATTGTCGTAGCGACAGCACCCGAAGATCAAATTATTGATCGGACACTGCTTGCCAAAGCGGGAACAGAAGCGATCGATGTTAAAGGGATTAAAGCGATATTCGTTATTGGTTATATTGCACCGAATATCGTTGGTATCAGTGCCCGCTCGGATGGAACATTTAATGTGCAAGTTGTCATGGAAAAACTTGGTGGCGGTGGCCACTATTCCAGTGCTGGTTGTCAAATTAAAGCTGCTACGATTAAATCTGCGAAAGAAAGTCTTATTCAAACCATGGAATTATATGAGCTTTATAGTAACGAAAATTAGGAGGAAAGAGTATGAAAGTTATTTTATTAACCGATGTGAAGAATGTTGGTAAGAAAGGTCAAATTGCGGAGGTAAGTGACGGCTATGCGGTCAACTTTTTATTCGCCCGCAAATTAGCGGTCAAAGCAACCGATAAAAGTATCGAAGTAAAACAAGAAGCGGATGAAACAGCGAAACTTGAATATGCCCAAAAGAAACAAGAAATGATTGTTTTAAAAAACGACATTGAAAAATTAAAAGTAGAATTCTCTGCCAAAGGTGGCAAAGATGGTAAAATGTTTGGTAGTATTTCGACCAAACAAATTGCCGATGAAATTCACAGCAAACACGGATTTACCATCGATAAACGCAAGTTTATAGATACGAATCCAGTCAATACATTTGGTTATAGTAAATTAAAAATTGAATTATTTAAGGATGTTATTGCGACAATTACTGTTGAAGTGAAAGAACAAAAGTAAGAACGAGGAGTGATTGATGTATGAGTTTTGAACTACCTTATAGTGAACAAGCCGAACGCGCGACTTTAGGGGCGATGATTCTGGCAGAACCGGCGCTTTTATTGGCGATATCTTCTTTAAATGAAGCGGATTTTTATGTGCCAAAACATCGGGTTATTTTCAAAGCGATTC
>CAYOYG010000213.1:0-1507 GCA_964408135.1 uncultured Eubacteriales bacterium
CATATCGGATGGATGAATTGTAAAATAAAGTTTGTTTACATCAAAACCGAACCATTTTGGTGAAGTTAATAGTTCATAACCCCAGGTGATGGCTTCTTTTCGAAAGTAGTCTCCAATGGAAAAATTTCCCAACATTTCAAAAAATGTATGATGCCTTGCGGTCATACCTACATTATCAATATCATTGGTTCTTAAGGATTTTTGAACATTGACGATACGTTTGTTTTTTGGAGTCTCGCTGCCATCAAAATATTTTTTCAAAGCAGCTACCCCTGAGTTAATCCATAACAAGGTAGCATCATTATTAGGAACCAAGGATGCTCCTGGTTCAATCATATGATTTTTTGATGCAAAGAAATCGAGCCATATTTGACGAATTTCACTAGATGTTAATTTTTTCATAGCTTTTTACCTCTCTTTGTAATGAAAAAAGTTATTCATAATAGGAACGATTTTCTCGCGGTACCATCCTAATTCATGAACAACTCATGCACTTAATTACCCTTTAACGCAGGGATACGAAGTTGATTAGACTCACTCACAAGCGGCCAACAATACCCTATTAAATCCTTGCACCAAACGGATTCTCTCTACAAATAGTGTGATGTATCTTCTTGCTCTATGTTTTCGCCTATTATTATAACATAAGAACTGATTAATTTAAATAATCATTTGGTAAATGAAGAAGAAAAGTGCAGTTCCGTTTTCAAACGCGACTTTAATGTAGTCTTTCGAATACTCTGTTCTAACTTTGCAACGCCTTCTTCTAACGCCGATAAATTGCCAATAAGCAAGAGTTCTTCTTTCGCTCTAGATATGCCAGTATAAATTAATTTCCGACGCAACATAATTCGATGTTCTTTTAATATAGGCATAATGACGTATCGATATTCACTACCTTGTGATTTATGCACACTAATACAATAGGCATGGGTTAATTTGTAAATATCACTAGGAGTATATGTAACAATATTTTGATCAAAATTTACATATAGACGATAATTCATCTTGTCATCTTCATCAATTTCTATGGATTCAATAAATCCAATATCACCATTATAAACATCATCCTCTGGTTGATTTTTCAATTGGATAACTTTATCTTTTTCACGAAAAATGGCACGTCCACTTTTGATTTCCTTGCGATTAACTGCGGGTGGATTGAAATATTCGCGAATAAAATCATTTAAATTGGTGATTCCACCAATACCATCATACATGGGAGCTAATACCTGAATATCTTGTTGACTATATCCTCTGTCAACTGCTTTTTCAATTTCTTCGAGAACCATATTTTTGATGGCATAGGTTTGGATATCGTAAAAATGAACATCATCTTTTTGTAAATTTTGACGATTTATCTGCCCTCTCCGCACATCGTAACATAAAGGAATAATACCTGAATTTTCGCCTTGCCGAAAAATGCTAATCAATTTGGTTGTTGGCACTAACCGGGTCCCGACCCCGAGAGCGCGGTCGCCATGTCGAGGTAACTCTCGTCCTCGAC
>CAYOYG010000214.1:0-1503 GCA_964408135.1 uncultured Eubacteriales bacterium
CTATTGTAATTGATAAAGATAAAAAAAGGAACCAGTGGTTCCTATTTTGGTTGATAGATAATCGTAATTTGGCGTTGAGATCCAGTGCCACTACTTTCGGTTTTAATATTACTATATTCCGATAGCGCGTTATGGATGACGCGTCTTTCATCGGAAGTCATTGGATCAAGGGTCACATTGACTTTGGTCCGTTGCACTTCTTTAGCAACCCGCTTGGCTAAACTAATCAACTTTTCATATTTTTCATCTTTATACGCATTGATATCTAATAAGATACGATAGCGTTTATGAAAGCGAGTATTGACGCCAACACGAACTAATTCATTTAAGGCTTGAAGTGTCTTCCCATTCTTCCCAATAAGAATCGAGTTATGGGAGGTATTGATGACACATTTAATGACGCCATCGGCTAAACTTGATTTGGCTTCAAAGGTTAATCCAAGCGCTTCAATAATGCCTTTTAAGTATTGTTCCACAAATTCAATCGCGTCGGCAATCGAATAGACTTCAATGGTTATTTTTTTCGAAAAGAGGGTTTTCTTTTCTTCCGTAACGCGATAATTTAAATCGGCCTCGGCAACGTTTGCTTCTTCACAAGCGAGCGCAATAACTTCCTCTAATGTTTTACCACTATAGGTTTTCATTACTTTTTAACCGTGACTCGATTATTAACATTGCGTAAGGCAAGGGCTTGTAAAATTGTGAAGAGCGAGGAAGCTATCCAGTAAACCGTCATCGAAATTGGAAGAACCCAACCGACAACAACAATCATAACCATGAAGACATAGGTCATCGTATTGGCTGGATTTTTTTGTAATCTTGGATCAATTTGACGATGAGATTCTTTCATCTTCTTATTGGTAATCCAAGTCGCGATTTTCATCGAAACATATTGAGCACCAATCATTAAGACTAAAAGAATAATCGCAAAGAAGTTATAAGAGAGAACACCTTGACTTAATGGTGAACCTAAAGCGATACCAAAGATGGCACCTTCTCTTAAGACCATGGTAGCACTAACGGCACCATAGACGGCTAAGAAGATTGGTAAAGTCGCAAATGGTGAAATCAAAGAAGAAACAGGACTAATATCATTTTTCTTATACAGAGCCATGATTTCCATTGCTTTTTGGTTTTTACCTTGGGTATCTTTACGATCTTTATATTTTTCGTTTACGGCTGTAATTTGTGGTTGGAGCATCTGTAGTTTTTGCGATTGAATGGTCGATTTCCATGTGGCTAATACAACAAGGAAACGAACAAGGAATGTTAATAATACGATAGCAAATAATTGGGAGAATCCATTGTCACCGAGCAAGCCCGATACTTTGGCCATCGCCCAAGAAATTGGATAGACCAATATCCCTTCGATTAAGCCCCCATTTTGTTTGCTAAAGGCATACGCCCAGTTTTTGGCGGAAATTTCAGCACCACTGATTTCATCAATGCTTGTTTCAAATGTTAAGCAAGCCTTTGGGTGGTTTTTGCTATACAAATTATCGA
>CAYOYG010000215.1:0-1500 GCA_964408135.1 uncultured Eubacteriales bacterium
CAACAATTTTTTGATAGTAACGAGGCTAAAGGGTGGGTAATTGGTAAAAATCAAACTCCAATGGTGGATTGGCAGGCTGCAATAAGGACTTGGGAGAAAAATCAAAAAGAAAGTGGAATTCAAGCCCAGCCTATTAAAAAGCAAAAAATTGCTGAAGAACAGAAGCCTGATGAATTGATACTTTCAAAAGAAGATCAAGATAGAATAATTCAAAAGGCAATTAATGATTCATACTCAGAATATTTGCTCAATACTGAGTCAATTGCTGATATTACTGACAGAGCAGGTGTGAAGTCAAGATATCTGAATGAAAATGGTGTTAAGAGGAAAGATGAAAGTCTTATTGCCTTTTATCAGCGAATGAAAATGAGAAATAAACAGTTTATTTTTTAAAAAATGGATGCAATTAAATCACAAACACAAGAAATTGAGGAGTATTTGAAAAAAGGGAATTCATTGACTCCCATTGAAGCACTTGAGAAATTTGGTTGTTTCAGATTAGGCGCAAGAATATACGATTTGAAAGACAAAGGTTATGAGTTTATAGTAACTACTGTAATTCATGGGAAAAAGCGTTACGCTCAATATAAAATGAAACTCAAGCCAATTCAACAAAAATTATTCTGATGGCAAAGAAACTGAAAAGCACTATCGCTGAGGTTAACAGGCCCACCGCCAAGGTGCCTCATTGTGTAGATTGTACACATTGCAGCATTGATCAAGAATTCCTGAATCATAACGATCAACCAATTTTAGGACATTGTAAATTTTTTATTTTCAAAAAATTACTCAATCACGAAAGTTGTGACCAATTTATAAATTATTAAACCCCATAAACTATTTTTATGACAAATATTTCATTGATATATATCGATCTATTTTGTGGAGGTGGCGGAACAACAACGGGGGTACATAACGCTAAGATTAACGGCCAACAATGTGCTGTTGTAGCCTGTTGTGTTAATCACGATGAAAACGCAATTAGAAGCCACAAGAGTAATCACAAACAAACGCTCCATTTCACTGAAGATATTACACAGCTGTACAATACTGCAAGAATGAGCAAAATGGTTAGTCACGTTAATTCTTTGCGAAATCAATATCAGACTGCACAGGTAGTTCTGTGGGCATCCCTGGAGTGTACTAATTTCTCAAAGGCCAAAGGCGGCCAACCGAGAGATGCGGACAGTAGAACCCTTGCAAATCACTTATTCCCGTATATCGAGCTATTAAAGCCTGACAGAATCCAAATCGAGAATGTAGAAGAGTTTATGTCATGGGGAGAAATGGACGAACATGGTAAGCCGATAAGTAAACTTGCTGGAATAGATTATAGAAAATGGGTTGACGAAGTTTGTAGTCGTGGTTATAAGTTTGATTACAGAATACTTAATGCCGCTGACTTCGGTGCGTTAACCTCAAGAAAACGGTTTTTCGGACAGTTTTGCCGCCTGAACGAAGAAATATTTTGGCCGGAGCAAACACACGCTGAGAATCCGC